>JACVJG010000225.1 GCA_015711875.1 Candidatus Solincola jinzensis
GTTGCCGCCCTCGCTCAGCCCGAAAAGCGGTAACGATACGGCGGCCGAGTACACCAGCAAGTAGAAAAGGGCTGCGCCCACAAAGCAAGCGGAGATAAGGGACAGGCTGCGCCGGGCCGATCTGCCGGAGGCGAAGAAAGCCCAGGTGCTTCGCAGGCAGTAGCAGATCATGATCACCGAGATGGGGAATATCACGGGTATCAGGCGACGCATGGCGAGTATCTGAAGCGGTGTGCAACGCATGTTGAGCCCATAGACGATGGTTATGGCTATTCCTGTCATCACAACCGGCAACCCCGGGCTCATGCCTCGCCTTGACAGCCACAAACCGTATCCAGCCAAAGCCAGAAGCAACCCGGGGAAGGAATAATACCATGCCCATCGGATAAGGATCTGGGAATTGTAGGTGGGCCCTTGTATGCGGTTGATAACCCCGTATTCGACCAGGTTATCCCCATATCCCGAGCGGATGAAATACAGATAGACAAACCCGGCGACGAGCGCCGCCCATATCAAGATGAGCATGGGGATGCGCAATCTCGACATCCTTGCCCTCCACCTGCGCAGGAGCCCCGAAAGAGAAAAGGCGACCGCTACCAGCAACAGCGCCAGCCAGAAAGGGCTTGTCAACATTCCCCAACGTGGGTAGAGCGGGCCAACCACGGAATTGAAATAGACGGGTGACAGGGTCGCTCCGACCAAGGTAGCAATAACCGCTCCTCCCAGCGTCAGTCCGCAGAACCAACCGTCGGCCAAGGTCAGGGGACGCACGGCTTTTCTGCCCGCGAAGAAGAGCAGCAGAGGCGCCAGGACGAGCAGAAAATCGATGCGGCAGAGAAAACCGCAGGAGAAGAGGAATGAGGCCGCGATCGCCACCCTTGTCGCTTCCCTGCCGTTCTTCGCCGCGTCGTTTTCAAGATAGGAGACCAGGCAGAACGATCCGGAGACGAACAAGGCCATGTTCATCATCTCCGACGTGCCATAACGCGAGAAATACTGGAACAAGGGACTCAAACCCGCGAGCGCCGCAACCGCCAGTGCCCATTTCCACCCCAGCAAGCGCCGCGCCAGCTCGAACAACCCCCAGAACCCGATTATCGCTACGGCGGTTACGCCCCAGAACATCTCTTCGCATCCCAGGAAAGAGGCGAAAACCGCGAGCAGGGAAGGCCATAAATGATAGAATATGGGTATTACCTTCCCGGAATCGAAATCGGTGATGGCAAACGCCTTGTTCTCGTAGGCCTCGAAGGGAAGGTCGGGGTCCTGGTTGGGCTTGTAGGTCATGTATCTGCGTTCGGGCGCGATCTCCCGTACCGTCTGAACCTCCATGGCGATTGCGCCCTCGCGGTCGATATGCGCCGCTATGTCCGCGTACACCCCCACGTCCGACCAGCCGAAAACCGTCCGGCCCGGCGGAGCGGAAAGGATCAGCGCCACCGCCACCAGCGCCAGGCATGCCAGGTACGCGTTGCGCCCCACGCGCCGGGGCCAGGAGAGGTTCCCCCTCCCCAGCGCGGCCAGGGCGACGCACACCATGGCCACCAGCAGAAGGAGCGACCACAGGCGGTAGGCGGAGGCGAGGGCGAGGGCCAGGGCGCATAGCGAGACGATTCCCGTGCCCAGGGCGGCGGCGAGGAAGAGCTTTTCCCTACCTTTAAGGATGCCTTCGCCGTCCGCGATGCCTTCCGGGGATGGCCCCTCTACCGCCCCACCAGAATCCGTTTTCTCCCCCGCGTCTTTTCCTCTCCTCCTTCCCTCGAGCAGGGATACGGCCAGCCACCCCGGCGCCAGCAGGAAGATCGTCAAAGCCAGGGCTTTAAGGACGATCACGACCGCTTCTCCTCCCTTATCATCGTCGGATTCCGACAGGCCAATGAAGGACGACCCTCCCGGCATGGGTTTCCTGCGCTCGAGGAAATCACCATAATCTCCCGCTTCTTCCGATTCTCATCCAGCACAAGGCGCCCAAAGGGGTCCCTGTTTCCTCTTTCCTCCCCGGACTTTCTGACGACGGCCACTGCCGCTCCTTAAACCCTTTCCTCGACCTTCCGGAAGCATCAAGGCATGATTCCTCCATAAGCTTTTAGCGGCAACCATTTCGGCTCCACAGCCGTGGCCTCTCCCCGTTCCATCACCCGACCTTCGCCACACATCCAGGAAATGCCCGGTTTCCTAATCGTCCTTCACGGCGGCCACCGCAACGCAGGGCTCCCCCGGCCACGACAGTTTCTTCTCTCCTGTCCTCTCCCGCAGCTCTCGCCAGGTTTCGAGGATAGGATCCTTTCTCGTTTCCACTATGCGGGAGGGCTCTCCGGACCCGCGCGCGGACACCGCCCGTGGCAGCCCCCACGACCAGGACGACTTTTTCTCCATCTCCTCCCTGAGCTTCCGCCACGTCTCGAGGGGAGACTCTCTCGTTGCCTCGGCTTCGCGGGCGGGCGCCTCGACTTTGCCTCTACACGCCGCCCGGGGCGATTCCTGCAGCAGGCAGAGCGCCGTCCACAGGAAGGCGAGTAAAACCAATGCCTCCGCCAGCAAGGCGTCCCCTTTATACCAGAAAACGGCCACGTTAAAGTATATGCCCGCCGCCATCATGAGCAGGGCGACCATCCGTTTCCACCTCCTGAGCAGGGCGAAGGCGTGGCCCTCCAGCACCGCCAGCTCCAGGGGCAGAAGCCACAGCACGTTCACGTAGGACGGCTTCACCGCTGGGAGGAAATACTCCGAGACCAGCACGGTCAAAGAACCCAGCATATACATCACCGTAACGGATGCGGCACGGTCCCGGAACAGCATCATGGAGAGCGCTATGATGAGGACCGCGGCTGCCATCATCGCCGCCAGGGGCTCGCTGGTCATATCCATCTGCAAACGGTACCTGAAATACCACTGCACGGAGGTGTTTACGGGAGCGGAATCGAGATATGACCTCAGGTTGTCCATCCCCTCGATCTCCCTGTCGCCGTAAAGGCTGCCAATGGGTTGGTTCAGGCCCAGGTTGTCGCCCTCATGCCGGCGCATGGCTTCCGCGTAACTCCTCCATGCGGAAACGCCCGTCAGCGGCAGGCATAGGAGCGCCATGGCTATCACCCCGCAGGCCAGGCCCGCTAACGCCTTCCACTTCCTGAACACCAGCAGGGGGACGGCCATGAAGATAAAGGTCGGCCGCAGGGTGGCCAAGGCGCCAAGCGCCAGCCCTGCCGCGAAGGCGGCGTTCCTCCCCCGCCGCAGGTACAGCCAGTAGGAAAGCGCGGCCAGAAAAGCATAGAGCACGTAGACCTGTCCCCTTTCGACGTGGAAGCGAAAGAAAGGCGTGGCCGAGAACAGCAAGCCCGCGAGCCAGGCGGCGGCGGCCAAGCCCCTTGACGGCGCGCAGCGCGCAAAGAGGAAGATGCTCCCCAGGAGCATAAGCCATTGCGCGAAAAGCCAGGCCGTCCTCTGGACCGAGTAGGGCAACCAGGCCAGCGGCAAATGCAGCGCCAGCACGGTAGGGGGCACGGTGACCCGGCTAACCCCGTTTTCTGGGTTATCCATGGGATCGAGGAGGGTCTCCGGGTATTCCTCCGACCACTTGAAGAAATAGGGGTCTAGGCCTTCCTTCAGAAGGCGGGCCCCCACCACTCGGTTTCTCAGGTCTACTCCCCCGTACCGGCGCGTGTTGTGGATATCTTTTGCCAGACCCCACAGCGAGAGGGAGAACGCCAGGAGCAGGCAAGCGGCAAATAGCGCGCGCCGGCGGGCCGCCTTACCCTTCCCCATGCGTTTTTCCTCGACGTTCGCTCCCATCGCCACCAGGGCTTGCAGGATAACGGAGGCCCCTATTTCTCCTCATGGTATTCTTCCTCGACGTTCACGGCCCAGATAGCTTCCTTATCTGTCACTCCGGCGGCTATGAGGTCCACCGCGGTCATGGCGGTGAGCATGGAGTGATCCTGGTTGTTGTAGCGGTGCATGCCGTTCCTTCCCACCAGGAAGAGGTTATCGAACCCGTCGAGGTATCGCCTTACCACGTCGAAGCGGTCGTAGGTGCCGAAATAGGCGGGGTAGACCCTGGGCATCCTCACCACCACCCCATCCAGCACATCTTCGTCCTCAAGAAAAGCGATCTGCTTCATCTCCGCCACCGCTTGGCGCAGCATCTCCTCCTCGGGCATCTTCCAGATCTCGTCCTCCTCGCCGCATATGTACTCCATGCCCACCCACACCGTGTCCGGATCCGCCACCAGGTAGGGGCTCCAGTTATTGAAGATCTGCAAACGGCTCACCTTGAGATGCCTTTCCTGCACGTATATCCAGTTGTCCTTCGTCAACCCCTCGCCTCGCTCTCCACGCCGCCCGCCCCTGAGGCGCAACCCGCGCAGCAGCAAGCCCACGGTGACGAAATTGCGGTAAACCAGTCCCCTCGCCACCTCCCTCACCTCCGTGGGCGCCTCATCCCCCAGGGCATCCACGAGCTCTCTCACCGGCATGCTGGAGAAAAAATAGTCCCCTTCCAACCTCGTTTTCTCTCCGCGTGCGCCCTCCACCACCGCCGCGGTTATCCTGCCTGGCGCGCTCTCCAGGGCGGTAACGCGGGCGGAAAGGCGGACCTCGCCGCCGTTCTCCTCCACCATCCGCGCCACCTTCTCCCATAGTTGTCCGGGCCCGTACTTGGGGTACATGAATCGCTCGATAAGGCTGGTCTCGACCTTTTTCTGTTCCACCGAGCGCTCCCCTCCCACGGCTTTTTTGATGGCATGCGCCAGGGCCCTGGCCACGGAAAGGCCCTTGATGCGCTGCGCCCCCCACGAGGGATCGATGCGGTCGCAGGGCACTCCCCATACCTTCTCGGTGTAGTCCTTGAAAAAGATGCGGTAAAGCTCCCTCCCGAAGCGGTTGATGAGAAAATCCTCCAGCGACCTCTCCTCCTTTATGGGGAAGAGCCTCGCCCGGACGTAGCTGAGGCCCGCCTTGACGGTGCGCGCCAGCCCGAGGTTCAGAAAGGTGTGGGCATTGAGGCTCACGGGGTAGTCGTACAGTTTTCCCTCGAAGAGGATGCGCGAAAGGCGCTCCCGCACCAGCATCACCTCGTCCTCCGTTTCCGGATCGGGGGCCGACACTTTTTTCGCCTCCTTCTCCCCCAGCTCCCTTCGCCAGGCATACTCCTGCAGGCCCACCCCCGATCTCGGCATGCCATCACGCGCCGGCGCCCCCTGTAGGGGAAAGAGATTAAGCCACCACTCCATGACGCGGTCCGACTTGGAGAAAAAACGATGGCCGCCGATGTCCATGCGGTTGCCCTTGTATTCCACGGTGCGCGATATCCCCCCCACCGTGTCCGAGGCCTCCAGGACCACCGGCATTATATCCGTGCGGTCCAGGAGCTCGTAGGCAGCGGTGAGGCCGGCCGGACCCGCGCCTATGATCACCGCCCTTTTCGTGGTCGTTTCACCCATGTCGATTCCCCGATATCGAGCGCGCCTTGCCGATGGCCATGCTCAGGGCGAACCTCGCCGCCAGGCCCGCCAGCACCGGCGGCAGGAGCAACAGCCCCTTCCACCCCCGGTAGCGCTTGCGGAAGAAGATGAACATGCTGCGGTGGTGTTCGTAGAGCATGCGCGTGGACTGCTGGGAGCTGGCCCTGCCGATGTGGTGCACGA
>JACVJG010000226.1 GCA_015711875.1 Candidatus Solincola jinzensis
TGGCGGGCATGAAAACTTTTATGGCTCTGTTTACGGTTTTAACGCGGCTTGCGCGTACTGCACCGTCTCCCTTTGCGCATGACATCCTGCTTTTCTCCTCCCCGTTTATCGTTCTGAATATCTTTCCTTTCGCTTTTCTATTTTCTATTAGCGCCACAACAGCGTCAGAAGCGAGGCCGGTGATCGAGAACGACATTCTGGTCGCGAGACCTGGAAACCCTGTGCTGGCCTATATAAAAAGCAACGCTGAGAATCGATTTACCCCCTGGAACGGCTTCCTTTCTGGACCTCTGCACTATCCCGCCCGAGAACGCCTTAGAATCACTGTACGCACGTGTATTCACAGTGCCCTTGGTCGATTTATATGCAATTGCTCTTGTATTTACCGTTGGAACAAGGCGGTTTCCTTGCGTGGAATGTCTTCTTTTCGCGGCGGTCAACAGTACGGGGAGCAGGAAGCCTGTAGGCAGGGGTGCGATGCTGGAAGTGCTTTTGTCTGCCCCTATGCCCTTTCCCTGTTCCTCGTTTTGATCCCTCGACATGGATTCCACCCGCCTGCTCAAGCCCTCGGGAATGAAATCTATGTTTCTATATGCACATTATAGAACTTCGCTTGTTTTCGAGTGAATATGACCATGCACGGTCCAACGGAACCGTTCACGGGTGATCGCGCTGGAGCTTTTTTCAGGGCAAAACCATAGAGAGCGGTGGAAGCCCACGGTTAATACACATACCGACTGCGTCTTCAGGCTTGATTCCGTTTTCGCATTAGCCTCGAGATCAGGCATTAGGACAAACGGTGCTTGCCCCGACAACGTCAACAAGCAGAAAAACCACATGGGCGGGATTATGCTATGGGCCTTTCCAGCCTTAATGGCGCCTGAAATCCCTTGATGGCAGGCGACCCTAAAAAAGAAGCGGCTAGCCCAGCCTTTCCTCAAGGAAGGAGACGATGTCGGAGATGGGGGTGCCGGGGGTGAATATCTCCGCCACCCCCATGCGCTTGAGCTCCTCGGCGTCGTCCTCGGGGATGATCCCCCCGCCGAAGACCATGATGTTGTCCCCGCCCTTTTCCTTGAGGAGCTCCATTACGCGGGGGAAGAGGGTCATGTGGGCGCCGGAGAGGATGGAGAGCCCGACGGCGTCCACGTCCTCCTGGATGGCCGACTCGGCTATCTGCTCCGGGGTCTGGTGCAGGCCGGTGTAGATGACCTCGTAGCCGGCGTCGGCCAGGCCGCGGGCCACCACCTTGGCCCCGCGGTCGTGGCCGTCGAGACCCGGCTTGGCCACCAGTATGCGCAGCGCCTTGCTTGTAGCCATAGCGGTACTCCTGCACCTCTTTTTTAATCCATAGTCATGCCAATAATATAGCCTAACAGCGGCATGGTTGTGACCAAGATCTCCGTTATTTCGTATCTCTCCAAGGCGGTTGAGCGTGAAAGGGAATGCCGTCATGTCCATTCCGTTGTTCTAAATCGCCGGTTTGGAAGGACACGCGCATGCGCGTGTCAAGTGCCGCACCCTGCGCGGACCTTCCCGGCCCCATCTTCGCCTCGCCATTCCCGCGAGCCATATCCACAGCGGCTGACGACCTGGCGGAACGGTGACGTTGAGCCCTCACGGTCACGGCCGTTAACCCTTGGAAAACAACCGTGGCGGCAATCAGGAGCCCATGCGGGCAGCATGGTCTATAATGCCCCCGGAGGTTGTGCCATGAGGATGTACCCCGAATGCATGCCCTGCATGATGGAGCAGGCGCGGCGGGCGGCCCGCCTGAGCGGCCTGGAGGGCGACGCCCTGCAACGGGCCATGCGCGAGACCGAGGCCCTGCTGCGGGACCTGGACCCCGCCTTGAGCCCGCCAGCCGCGGCGGAGTTCTTCTACGGCCGCATCAAGGAGCTGTCCGGGGTGGAGGACCCCTATCGGGCGCTTAAATCCGAGAGCAATGCCGCCGCCCTGGAACTGCTGCCGGGGCTGCGCCGCGAGGCGGCGTCCTCCCCTGACCCCCTCGGCTTCGCCCTGCGGGCGGCGGTGGCGGGTAACATCATCGACTTCGGGGCGCGCGGCGGTCCGGGCGACCTCGAGGAGAACCTGCGCCGGGTGCTGCGCGAGGACCTCTTCGTGGATCACGTCGAACTGCTAAGGGAGGATCTGGAAAAAGCTTCGTCCGTGCTGCTCATCTGCGACAACGCGGGGGAGGTCGTGCTCGACCGCCTGCTGTGCGAGGTGCTCCGCGGCCTCTACCCGAGCCTGGCCCTGACCGCCGCGGTGCGTGGCGGGCCCATGATCAACGACGCCACCCTGGAGGACGCGGCGGAGGCGGGACTGGATTCCGCGTGCCGCGTGATCACCACGGGGACCGCGCTGGCCGGCGTGGACCTGGAGAGAAGCGCCCGCGAATTCCGGGAGGCCTTCCTCTCCGCCGACGTCATCCTGGCCAAGGGACAGGGCAACTTCGAGACCCTCGACGCGAGGGAAGAGAACATCTACTTCCTCTTCCAGGTGAAGTGCGACTGCGTCTCCCGCCTGCTCGAGGCGGAGAAGGGCTCCGCCCTGGTCATGTCCCTCCGCGCCTGACTTATATCCCTCAGGCACGAGGCGACAGGTTGATCGAAAATCCAGATCTCGAAAAGGCAGACAATGCGTTTTCTCAGTAAAATATGGTAATTATTGGCATATTACTACCATTTTCTTCTCGGTCATCCTAGCGGGGCCTGACCCCAGTGCCTCAGGCACCGGGCGGGGCCTGACCCCGGTGCCTCAGAAGAGGGGCTTTTCGCGGTATTCGCCGAAGACCTCGCGCAGGGTGCCGATGATCTCGCCCTCGGTGCAGTAGGCGCGGGCGCAGTCGATGATGAGGGGCATGAGGTTGGCGTCCCCCCGCGCTCCTTCCTTGAGCGCCTCCAGGCTGGCGTCCACCTGCGCGGATGAGCGCGACGCCCGCAGCTCCGCCAGGCGCTGGCGCTGTTTCATCTCCACCACGGGGTCTATCTTGAGCAGCTCGATGGAGAGGGTCTCGTTCTCGTTCCGGTAGCGGTTAACCCCCACCACCACGCGCCGGCCTGACTCTATCTCCCGCTGGTAGCGGTAGGCGGCGTCGGCGATCTCGCGCTGGAAGAAACCCTGGTCGATGGCGGCGAGCACCCCTCCCAGCTCCTCGATGCGCCGGAAGTACTCCTCGGCCTCACGCTCCATGCGCTCGGTGAGGGCCTCCACGAAGTAGGAGCCCGCCAGGGGGTCGATGACGTTGGCCACCCCGGTCTCGTGGGCGATGAGCTGCTGGGTGCGCAGTGCGATCTCCACCGCCTTTTCGGTGGGCAGGGCGAGGGTCTCGTCCATGGAGTTGGTGTGCAGGCTCTGGGTGCCCCCTAGCACGGCGGAAAGAGCCTGGAAGGCGGTCCTAACGATGTTGTTCTCCGGCTGCTGGGCGGTGAGCGAGCAGCCCGCGGTCTGGGTGTGGAAGCGCAGCATCCAGGAGCGCGGATCTTTCGCTCCGTACTTCTCGCGCATGTGGCGGGCCCAGATGCGGCGGGCGGCGCGGTATTTTGCGATCTCCTCGAAGAAGTCCACGTGGGCGTTGAAAAAGAAGGAGAGCCTGGGGGCGAAGTCGTCCACGTCGAGCCCGGCTTCTATGCCCGCCTCCACATATGCGAAGCCATCGGCCAAGGTGAAGGCGAGCTCCTGCACCGCCGTGGAGCCCGCCTCGCGGATGTGGTAGCCGGAGATGGAGATGGTGTTCCAGCGCGGCACCTCGCGGGAGCAGAAGGCCAGGATGTCGGTGATGATGCGCATGGATGGCCGGGGCGGGAAGATCCAGCTCTTCTGGGCGATATATTCCTTTAAGATGTCGTTCTGGATGGTGCCCCCGAGCTCCGAGAAGGAGGCCCCCTGCTTCTCCCCCACGCAGAGATAGAAGGCCAGGAGCACTGCCGCGGGGCCGTTGATGGTCATGGAGGTGGTGATGTCGCGCAGGGGTATGCCCTCAAAGAGGGTCTCCATATCCGCCAGGGAGTCTATGGCCACCCCGCAGCGACCCACCTCCCCCTCCGCGAGGGGGTCGTCGGAGTCCCGGCCCATGATGGTGGGCATGTCGAAGGCCACCGAGAGCCCGGTCTGGCCCCGCTCCAGCAGGAACTTGTAGCGTCTGTTGGTGTCCTCGGCGGTGCCGAAGCCCGCGAACTGGCGCATGGTCCACAGCCTCCCCCGGTACATGGTGGTCTGCACTCCCCGGGTGTAGGGGTAGAAGCCGGGGTAGCCCAGGTCGCGTTCATAATCCAGGCCGGCGATGTCCTCGGGGGTGTAGAGAGGTTCCAGCTCCTGACCCGATACGGTGGTGAAATCCACATCCCTGAGGGGAGCTGGGTGATAGTGCTCCTCGTACCACTGTTTCTTGTCCATTTTCCGCCACCTCCCCTATGACACCCACCGTCACGAAAAACTCGCTCGCCTCAGCGGCGTCATGGAGCCAAAAATATTTCCCTTTCCAGGCCGCCGGTCTTTTCCCCATAGACCTGGTCAGTGAACGAGTTCCTTACCTGCGGTAAACCATTCAGCGCCCAAGACACGTTCCCAGACACGTTTCAGTACTCTATACCCTTCCGCATCTGCACGCCCTGCTGGTAATGATGTTTTACCTCGCGCACCTCGCTCACCAGGTCGGCCATCTCTATCAGCTCCGGGGGAGCGTACCTCCCCGTGCACACCACCTCCATCTCCCGGGGGCAGGAACGGAGGAAGTCGAGCACCTCTCCCACGGGCAGAAGACCGTAGTCCATGGCCACGTTTATCTCATCCAGGATGAGCATGCCATGATCCCCCTCCGCGGCCACTTTTTTCGCCAGTTCAAAACCCTCGCGCGCCATGCGCAGGTCGACCTCCTCCGGGTCGCCTTTCCTCACGAACTCGTCGCGCCCCGACATGACGATGGTGAAGCCCGGCAGGCACTTCTCGCAGGTGATGAGCTCGCCATAGGTGCGACCCTTCATGAACTGTATCATGAAGACCTTCATGCCGTGACCCAGGGCTCGAAGGGCCTGACCCAGTGCAGCGGTGGTCTTGCCCTTGCCGTCTCCCGTGTAAACCTGGATCATTCTCTCACCTTCGCTCCGCAGTTAGGGCAGAAGCGGGCGTCGAGGTCCGCTATGGAAGTCCAGCAACTCGGGCAGGCTATGGTATCATCCGGCGTCACATCTTCCGAGATCCCGGCAGATGCGCCGTATCCTTCCGTTTCCGTTGCTTGCGTGAGATTGGCAGCTTCTTGATCGCTGGGCTGGGCGGGCGCGACCTCCACGCCAATAGGCTGCATGGCGGCCGCGACCGCGCTTTCTTCTTTCTTTTCCAGGGTTGCTTCCAGAGGTTCTCCTGCCGCCACCTCGGTCGAGACTCCCTGGCCCCACTCCCCGGACATCGATCCCGCAGGCTCCCATGCCGTTTCCTGCGGGGCCGTTTCTCCTTCCCCGCTTTCTTCAACCGCTTCCGCCTCACGCGGAGGGACGGTTATCTCATTAAGGCCTGAGGCGACCTTCACCCCGCAGTTTCCACAGAACACCGCGTCATCGTCCAATGACTCCCCGCAATTTGGGCAAGACCGCACTCGCGGCGCGGGCGGGGTTAACGGAGCGCTTTGCGGATACGCC
>JACVJG010000227.1 GCA_015711875.1 Candidatus Solincola jinzensis
TACCTCCACTTCCTTCTGCCCCCCTGGCCCCTCGTACTCCATGAACAAGGTCGCCGTAGCGCTCCTCTCATCCCATCTGCTCGTCCAGCGCATCGCCTTGCCCTCCACCTCGAAGCACCAGGTTTCGCTGTCACACCCCTCGCGCAACTGCCACAAAGTATTCATGTCGAACAGCGCGTGTCCCCCCTTTGCCAGGGCGGCCTTGAAAGCGCTCAGGGCTTTCGATATGTCTTCTTCCTTGAGCAGGTGGTTGAGAGCGTCGGTGGAGCATATAAGGAGAGGGACACGCCTTGGAAGGCTCAAGCACCGCATATCCTGCCTGAAAAAACGGATCTGTTTACCGTTTTCGCAGCATACCATGGCTTTCAGCGCCGCCTTTAGCATCTGGCGCGATATATCGCAAGCCAACACCTCGGCGCCCCTTTCCGCCAGGTAGCGGGAAACCATGCCGGTCCCGCACGCCACATCCGCTACCATGGATATGTCGATATCATAGGCATGGCTCAATTTCTCGAAATTATCCTTCCACATGTCGAAGGCATATCTTCCCACCATTACATCGTAGATCTCAGCGGTTCGCGCATAGGCGGGCACGATAATCGCGCCATCCCCCGCTTTCGCGCCTCCTGCTTCGCGCTCGCCTGCTCCGGGATCCCCCCTTCCGCGCATCTCAATCGCCTCCGCAACTGAAAACGAGCATTGTTTTATGGAGTGGACTCCCTTCCCGAACTTCCCCGCACGCGATCTTTGAAACCGCGTCAATCCGTAATGCGCAGTGAGCGTCCAAGCTCCCTTGCGGAAGCCAAAGCGCTCTCGACTCCCTTTATCGCCCCGGCCTCATCCACCCCTGCGAAGGTGAGGGATTTCCACTCGCCGACGCAGATTATGTGGAAAAAATACGCCATCACCGGCCGCGTGCAATCGAAGGTCTCGGGCTTGTCCCGACCGCAACAAGAGAGGAATGCCCCCCTTCTCCGTTTCGCTATCTCCTCCGCCACGGGTTCTTTCCCTAGTACGTATCGAGTTGACCAGAATCGCTGGCAGCGATCGATGAGGGCTTTTGCCTGGGCGCATATGTTCATGGAGAAGATCGGAGCGGCTATGGCTACCGCATAAGCGTCCAGAAGGTGCGGGTAGATCGCCTGCATCTCGTCTTTCTGTACGCATTCTCCATCCTTGAAACATGCGTTACAAGCCCGGCAGGGCCGCACATCCATCTCCGCCACGCGGAACGCCTCCAAACCAAGGCCGGTTTCCACTGCTCCCTCTATAAGGGCGTCCATGAGCAACGACGTGTTACCCTGTCTGCGCGGGCTGGTGTAAAGCGCAAGCAGATACTCTTTCATCTCGCCACACCTCGTACCCTTTTCTTTCTTCTCCGATTCATAACTTCGTTCTTCTCTCGCGGCTGACATCACCCAACCGGGCGCGTGAGATCGGAAAGCAGTCGAAACAATTCGTCCATCCTTCTCCTCGTGCGCTGGTACTGGCGGCGGCGGTCATCCAGTCGCTCCTCAAGGCTTGCGATCTCCTTCAGGAGCCCTGCTTCTTCTTCTTCCATTCGCTTGAGCTCGAGGCGCGTCTCCTCAATGCGCTTTGCACGCGATATCGCCGAGGAGATAAGCTTGGTGAGCGCGTTTAGAAGAAAAAGGTCGAGCTCGTCGAAGGCGCGGTCTTTACCCGTGTTCAGGTTTAGAACCCCGATGAGCTCTCCTTCCTCTATTATGGGCACGCTAAGAGCATCGCTGACCTTGCGTCTTGTGCGGAGACGCGGGTCCAGTAGATCGTCAAGTAACAGCATGCCCTCGCGCCTCTCCGCAACCAGGCCGGCGATTCCCTCCCCCACTTTTCGTGTCGCCTTTTCCACCACCTCCCTGCGAAGGCCGTGGGAGGCTTTTATGCGTAAGGTATCGCCGCCAGGTGGCTCTATCAGCATGATCGACCCCGATGAGGCCCCCATTACCTCAACCGCACCCTCGAGCGTTCTCTGTAGGAACTCCTGCAGGCTGGAGAAGGACAAGATCTCCTCATTCAGCTTCCATACCAGCTCGAGTTCCTTTATCTTTTCCAGGTAACGGTCGTCTTGCCTGCCTCTTTTCTCCCCGGTCATCGTCTACCCCCTGATCATGAATGGAATGCGCTTAACGTTATGCTATTGCTGCCAAACTGAAACCCGAACCCCGGTATCGCACTGCCCAGTGGATCGCCTGCGCCTTTACTTTTTCACTGCTCTTCCCCTGGCCTAAAAGAGCATAGAAGTGCGTCTCGCTACTCGCTCACTCGGCGCTCAGCGATGATAGCAGCTCCTAAGGCCCCGATTACCTGCGGATCCATTCCCAGGCTTTTTACCTCTACCCCCAGCTTTTTCTCCAGCGCCGCCATCAAGCCAAGGTTCTTGGCGCAGCCTCCGGATACCGATACCTCTTCCTCCAAACCCACTTTTCGCACCAAGGAAGCTAGCCTAGAGGCGATAGCCTCGTTGATGCCCGCGGCTATATCCTCGATGTCGACGCCTTCGTTAAGCAAGGTTATGACCTCCGATTCGGCGAAAACGCTGCACTGGCTGGTTATCTGAGCGGGGTTGTTGGAGCGCAGGGAAAGCTCCGATAATTCCTGCAGAGTGATCTCCAGCACCCGCGCCATAGCCTCGAAAAACCTTCCCGTACCCGCCGCGCACTTGTCATTCATGGCGAAATCGACCACTTTTCCCGAGGGGCTTATCCTGATCACCTTGCAATCTTGGCCACCGATGTCGATAAGCGTGCGGTCGTTCGGGTTGAGGTGGAACGCCCCAAGCCCATGGCAGGTTATCTCCGACACGTTCTCAGAAGCGAATGGTATGCGTACCCGGCCGTAACCCGTGGCAACGATATAGCTTGGCTCCAGATCCCTACCCAAGCCGGAGTTTTCCAGCGCCAGATCAAGGGCTTGCCTCGCCGTGACCTCCGGCCTGACCGCGCAGGGGATGATGGAATACCCCAGCACCTCTCCTCTCAGCATGAGCAGAGCTTTTCCGGTAGTAGAACCTACGTCGCAGCCGCAAACCACGGGCGCATCGCGCATCTTCAATCGTGCTCCTCGCCTGTTCCAAGCCTTCTGAACACACAGATCATCCCCTGCTATTCTATCAGAACGGCACAGGGCTGCTTCGTGCCAAAACCTGTCTCGCACGCCATCATGTCATCATGTGGTGCTAATATACGGGGCGGCGGAGGATATGAGCTCTGGAGGTCGAAATCTGGATGGGAAAGTGCGTTAGGGAGGCGTCATGGATGTGACCTTTATCGAGGCAAGGGATCTTCCCGATGCCTGGTTCCAGTGCGTTTACAATATCTTCGAAAAGGGACGTGAATACCGCATTGACCGCGGCAGCTTCAAAGGCGGGCGCCGCATGGAGTACGACTTCGTGGTGGTCAAGATAAGATTCCCTGAAACGCGCCCTCTCATACCCGATATCCCGCCCGGGATCGGCCTCCCGCCTCCAACGGATATGGACTACGTGCACGAATACCTGGAAAAACTGTGTTCCGCCAACTCCAAGGCCGACAACGAGGACTATACATACGGCATGTATCTGGAGGATCAGATCGCGGAGGTCATACGCATTTACCGTGAGGAAGGCTTCGGTACCAACCAGGCTTGCATGGCGGTATGCGACCCGAATTCCATATACCTGGAGGACCCACCCTGCCTGCGACAGATAGATACTCGCATCTATCCGGATGAGCGTAAACTACACTTCGTGGTCTATTTTCGCTCTTGGGATCTTTGGGCGGGGTTTCCCACCAACCTCGCAGGCATCCAGCTCCTCAAGGAATATATGGCGGCGGAGATCGGGGTGGACCCGGGAGAGACTATAGCCGTCTCGAAGGGCATGCATCTTTACGATTACGCATGGGATATTGCCAAGATCAGGCTTGGCAGGTCATAGCGCCGAGGTTAACCCACAGCCATCTACGAAACACGCTTTCTTTTCGGCCATGGTTAACTCCTCTACGGACACGACGTGTATCTGCAGCGCCTCTGCTCTACGAAACACGCTTTCTTTTCGGCCCGTGGTCAACAGTATCCCTCCGTGGCGCTTTTGGATCGGCATTCCGCTGCGTATGCAGCTAGCGATATTCCCGAATCTCTGTACGCCTCATTTCATCGAAGCGCGATGAGTTTAACTTACATGCCGTTGCCCTGCTTCTATCCTGCGAAAACATAAAGCGTATACGCGCTCACGAGCATACATTATAATATCTCTTTAGCGTCAGCGAGATCAGCATTGCGGCTCAGCCAGCCCCTGCCGACGGCAAAGCAATCGATTTCAGGAACGTAGATCAAATAGGGAGGTGTTGAGCATAGACCCCCTGGCCATAGACCTGAACGAAGTCATACGGGAGAATGCCCCCTCGACCTACCAGGCACTCTCCGGTCTGGGTAAAGAGCTGTATTTTCCCCGAGGCATACTCACTCAGACCGCGGAAGCCAAGATATCCGCATACCGTTACAATGCTACCATAGGCATAGCCACACAGGACGGTAAGCCCCTTTACCTTCGCAGCCTGCGTAAATATGTCAAACGCCTTAAGCCCGAGGAAACCTTCCCCTACGCGCCGACCACCGGGAAAATGGAACTGCGCAAGCTGTGGCGCGAGCACCAGTTGGAGATCAATCCGGACTTGTCATCAAAGAGTTTCTCCCTGCCTATCGTAACCAACGGTCTCACCCACGGCTTAAGCATATTAGCGGACCTGTTTTGCGATGCCGGAGACGTGCTCCTCCTGCCAGACAAAATGTGGGGCAACTACCGCATGATATTCGGGGTACGGCGAGGCGCGGATATCCGCACCTACCCCTTCTTCTCCCCCCAAGGCGAACTCGACGTCGATGCGTTCCGAAAAGCGCTGATGCCCTTCAAGGAGCGGAAAAAGGTCCTGGCGCTTTTCAACTTCCCCAACAACCCCACGGGATATGCCCCCTATCCAGAAGAGGCCCATGCCCTGGCGGATGCTTTAAAGGACGCCGCGGAGGAAGGCGCTAACATCGTAGCTTGCGTTGACGACGCTTATACGGGGCTCTTCTACGAGGATGACCTCTACAGACAATCCCTTTTCTCTCTCCTTGCCGGGTCCCATCCCCGTATCACCGCCGTCAAGGTGGACGGTCCTACCAAGGAGGACTATGTATGGGGGTTCCGGCTAGGCTTCATAACCTTTTCGATATCGGGACACGGAGATCACGACGCGGTCTACGAGGCTCTTGAGAGCAAGGTGGGAGGCCTCATCCGCGGCACCATCTCTAAAAGCTCCACCCCCTCGCAGTCATTGCTCATTCGCGCTTTCAGGTCTCCTGGCTACCGTGAGGAGAAGAAGGAGAAATTCGAGCTCTTGCGCTCGCGTTACCTGGAGATAAAGAGGGTTTCCCATAGCCAGCGATACGCGGATGCCTTCAAACCCTACCCTTTTAACGCGGGATATTTTATGTGTCTCCACCTGCTACACACCGACGCGGAGAAATTGCGGCGCCATCTCCTTGACGAATACGGCGTGGGGACCATATCCATCGGGGACCGGGACCTGCGTATCGCCTATTCC
>MU158551.1:0-4233 GCA_015711875.1 Candidatus Solincola jinzensis
CCGCTTGCCGCCCGGGAGCGAGAGGAACGCCGTGGGGCAACCGTGAAGGGGGCGCGAGGAGGACACGAGGGGCGGGACGGACGAGCCCGCCTCGCCGCAAGGGCTCCCCAACGCCTCGCGGGGATCTGGGTGGAGATCCTGGATACGGGACGAGCCCGCCTTTCAGGTCCGTATGACCAGGGCGTCCTCGTCCACACGCAAGATGGCCTCGTAGGGGATGATGTTGGCCTCCCCGGGGCGGTTATAGCGGCGGCGCAGCTTTCCCACTATGCGCTCCAAGCGCTTGCCCGGCGGGAACCATTCCGTGCCCACCTGCAGCCCCTCCAGGAAAAGCAGCACTCCCTCGGACTTGAGGATCACCGCGTCAACACGCTGCAGGCGATTGCCCTCCGCGTCCACCATCTGCTTGTTTAGAACGTCCCTGCGCAGGAGCAGTTTCCCCTCGCTCGATGAGACCTCGAAACGAGGGTGCTCATGCCTGAGATACACCGCCTCCGGCTCCAGGGCCTCCACCTCCGACCACGGCAGCAGGAGCACGATGTCCTCTACAGGGCGCGGGAGCAGCAGCTCTCCTACACGGTCCGTCCATTCCATATGCACGGCGATGTCGGTGGCCACCGGCGGCCTGGCCGAAAGGTCAAAAGCGAGGTCCTCAAGGTGGCCTATCTCGCGGTCCTTGGCGTCCCTTACCTCGCGCCTAAGAAGCGACGCCAGCATCACCTGGCCTTCCTCCATCAAGCTTCACCCCCTTGCCATCGGGGAAGACGGGATGGTCTCCCAGGTTCTTGGGGACGATGGGAGCTTCGACGCGGGGACTCCCCGGCCGATGTCAACGCGACCTTTTCGACCGGCATCGCGCACATGCGGTCCCTCCCTAATCCATGATTGCGCCTTACCCCATTGCCCGAAGTCCTCGAAAAACCGCTCTCAAGTATATCCACGCGCATATGTCTCTCCTTCATGCCGAGGGTATAAAGGCAGACACGATCAGAGCCAGGTTGATGAGATAAAGGAGCGCCACCACCGCCCACATCACGGCATTAAAGCGCGGTTTATTGGCATATTCTCCCATCAACTCACGGTCATTCACCAGGATCATCATGAAGGTCACGATCACCGGCAGCAGGATGCCATTGAGGGTCTGGGAGGCCACCATGATGAAGACGAGGTTGATACGCGGCACCATCACCAGCAGTGCGCTCCCGGCGATGAAAAAAGTATAGGTGAGGTAGAACTGCGGGGCCTCCCGGTAGGGGCGGTCGATGGTCGCCTCCCAGCCGAAGGCCTCACAAACCGTATAGGCTGTAGTCAGGGGAAGTATGGAAGCGGCGAATAGCGAGGCCGTAAAGAGCCCGAAGGCGAACAGGTATGAGGCATATTTGCCCGCCACCGGCGCCAGCCCCGCGGCGGCCTCCTCTGCCGTGGTGATGTTGACGGCGCCCATCCCGGGCTTGTAATAGAAGGCAGCGGCACAGCAGATGATGATGAACATGCCCACCACCACGGCGAAGAACACTCCGACCAAGGTGTCCGCGCGCTCGTAGAGCATCTTCTCCGCGTCAAGCCCCTTGTCCACGATGGAGGACTGCTGGTAAAAAAGCATCCAGGGCGCGATGGTGGTCCCGATATTGGTCACCGCCAACACCAGGTAGGGCGTTTCCATGCTCAATCTCGGGACCACAAGGGCGCGCCCCACCTCGGACCAGTCCGGACCGGCCAAAAAAGCGGAGATAAAGTAGGCTATGTAGACCAGGCTCACCACCAGAAAGACCTTTTCAACCCTCTGGTAAGTCCCCTTTACCACCAGCCACCAGACTCCAAAGGCGAGAGGGGGTATGGCAAAGGCGGCCGGAAGGTGGAAGAGCTGCAGGCTGGCCGCTAACCCGGCGAAGTTTGAGACGGTGTTTGCGAAATTCGTGAAGAGCAACGCGAGCATCACCATGGCGGTGACGCGCAATGAGAAACGCTCCCTGATCAGGGCGGCAAGGCCCCTCCCGGTGACCGTGCCCAGGCGCACGATCACCTCCTGGATAAGGGCGAGGAAAACAGCGGTCAGGGTGAGGACCCAGAGGAGGTCATAGCCATAGCGGGCGCCGGAAACGGAGTAGGTGGCGATGCCCCCGGCATCCGTGTCCACCATGTTCACGATGATGCCGGGGCCGAGCACGGCCAGGAACACCAGCAGTTCCCGGCGGGTCAGCCTCCTTCTCCTGCGCCTTTCCCTGGCGGGCATGGCTTCCCTCCAAGGCCTCATCACTCCCCGACACGAGGTTCAAGCCCGGCAACGCGACCAGGGCGGCGGGGGGAGCCTCCCTCGCGAAGCGCGACCCCGGCCGGTGACCGAACCGGCTGATGCCATGATCGCCTACCATAAAGAGCAAACGATTTTCTCCGCTGTAACCGCAGATATGGCGCCACGCGCCTGCACTGGTCGATTATACCATGCCTCTGTCGCCTGGATCGGGCCCGCGCTAGCGCAAGTCCGGCATGAGGCGGCAGGCGGCGGGGCAAGCTATGACCCGCTTCTCGGTGACGATGTTGTGGATGCGCGCGTCGTGGTCTGCGCAGGGGACATGCTCTACGATCTGCAGCTCGAAGGCCACGGCGATGAGGCGGCAGCGCGGGCTGCACTTCTCCAGAAAGCGGTCGTAATAGCCGCCCCCATAGCCAAGCCTGCCGCCGGAAAGGTCAAAGGCCACCCCCGGCATGAGCACCACGTCGATCTCCTCCGGGGGCACCGGACGCAGGCAGTCGCACTTGGGCTCCAGGATGTCGTAGTTGCCGGGAGCGAGGTCCTCCTGGAGGTCGAAGATACGCGAGGCCACCATGCTTTTGTCGCCGTCGTTGGTGCAGGGGACGCAGACCACCTTTCCCTCCTCCAGGGCGCGGCGGATCATGGGCAGGGTGTCCACCTCGCTGCGGAAGGAGATGAAGAAAAGGACGGTCTTCGCCGCCGCGAACTCCGGCACCGTCCAAAGGTTCTCGGCCACGCGAGCCGATAGCAGCTTCCTCTGTTCGGGATCAAGAGCGTCTCGCAGCTCCTGGACCTTCTTGCGCAGTTCCTTCTTCTTCTTATGGATCATCTCTTTCTCCTAAGGTCCGGACCACCTATATAATATAGCAGGCAGGAGGAAAGGCAAGCCCGCGGCG
This sequence comes from Candidatus Solincola jinzensis, assembly GCA_015711875.1. Next base: position 3,151 of record MU158551.1, read on the forward strand.
GGAGGAGACGCCATGGCCAAGGTGCTGGTGATATCTGATACGCATATTCCCAAGGTGGGGGATTCGCTTCCCCGCGAGGTGCTGGAGGCGGCGCGCGAGGCGGACCTGGTGCTGCATGCCGGCGACCTGGTGGAGATGAGGGTGCTGGAGGAGCTGCGCGCCCTGGCCCCGGTGCGTGCGGTGGCCGGCAACATGGACCTGCCGGAGGTGAGCTCCGTCCTCCCCCAGCAGGTCACCGTGGAGGTGGAGGGAGCGCTCATCGGGCTAACCCACGGATCCGGCCCTCCCATGGGCATCGAGAAGAGGGTGCTCTCGCGCTTCTCGCAAGTGGACGCGGTGGTCTTCGGCCATACCCACCGCGCCTGTATAGATGAGCTTAAAGGAGTGCTGATGGTGAACCCGGGCACCCCCACCGACCGGCGTTTCTCGGACCGCCTCTCCTATGGCCTGCTCACCATCGATAACGGCGCCATCGTACCGACCATTGTGTGGCTGGACTGAAAGCTAGCGGCATAGACCCGGCTATCCTGCTCCATGTCGCCCATCGTCCCGGCCCTCGTCTGGTCGGGCTGAGGACTTGCAGGTCAAGCGGTTGCTCGGCGTTATCGGATATAGAGCCTGAGCTGTTCTCAAGATTCCTTGTTCCAGGCAACCGGCGTTGACCTGTGGCTGCGGGAGGCAACGCGAGCAAGATAGCGGCGGCATGGAGGCCTCCGTCGCCACCCCTTGAACGTGACCGGCTGCCACTGAGAGGGTTGACTCGCGCGGCACATGGAGCACCGCAATCCATCGCGCAACAGCAAAGATGGTCACATGTTGATTGCGCCCGCAGCCCGGCTCGGCATTCCCACGAGCGAAGGGCACGGATTTTTCGGCATCTCTCGCTTTTTTCGTCGTCTGGTGGTTCTCAGCATGAGAAGGCGCGATAAGGCATCGCGGCGCCTAGGGGGTTTCGCCCCAGGGCTCCTCCTCCGAGAGGTCCAGCCCTCCCATCACCACCCAGCGCCCCTTGCCGGCTATGTCCTCGAAGCCGGGGATGGAGAGCAGGGGGTCGTTTTCCGCGTCCTCGTACCAGCGGAGGTA
>MU158551.1:4243-5556 GCA_015711875.1 Candidatus Solincola jinzensis
CGCCGAAGCTGTCCTGTTTGTACTCGGGGCTTCCGAACATCTCCTTGCCTATGTAGCGCACGCCCCCACCGGTCAGGGCCACCGTGGCTTCCCCGCCCTCGTTCCGCACCTCTTCCATCTGCACGTCCAGGAACTCGATCTCCCATTCCTTGGAGTTCCACATCTCCCGCAGGGAATCCACCTGCTCCATGCCCACGAAGCGGCCCGCCTCATCCTGCAGGAATTCCGGGTTTATGACCTCGAGATAGAGGTCGAAGTCGCGCCCGTTGTCGGGGTTGCGCACCATCTTCCCCTCGGAGTTCTCGCTCTCTTTCCACTCCATGGACTTGAACCATTTCTTGACCGCCGTCACCGGTGTCTTGTCGTTGGGGTCGAACTCGTCACGGAAAGAGGACCCGCTGGTCCAACCGCACCCCGCACAGGCGAGAAGAAAGACCGCCGCGGCGGCGTAAACAAGCAACCTCGATAACCGCAATCCCGACCTCCTCGCTAGCGTCCCTTCTTCCCTGTTCTCCGGCAAAGACCCTCCCTCCGCTCTTTGCCCGCCAAGTCGGCGGCCCAAACCACGCCCGCCACCGACCGCCTAAGTATATTGCACCGGCCCGCGCCTGTCAGCTCGGGCCCTGCTCCTCTTCCTCCACCTCGGGGAACTCAGGCTCCCCTGGCCCTATGTCCTCGAAATAGTAGGGCAGCTTCGCCAGCTGGTATTCCTGCACCAACCAGGTATCCTCCACCTTCACCAGGCGCACCGTCCTCGGGTACTGCGAGAAGTCGATGCCGCCGCTGTCGCCCCCCGAGTTGTAGAAACCCCTGAAGGTCCCCCCCACCAGCTCGACCTCGGCGTAATCCCCCTCCTCCTTTACCAGGCGGGTTTTCAGCCCCTCCAGGGTGTAGTAATCGTAGTCGATGCCCTCTGTGTAGGGGTCGGGATCGTACTCTCCCCTCTGCGCCATCTTATAAAGCTCGAGATCGGTGTGCTTGAGGTAGAGCATGACGTTCTTGTCGCGTATGGCGCTGTAGAATTCCTTGACCGCCTTTTCCGGCCCGCTCTCCCCGCCCTTCACCAGCAACACCACCAAGACCACCAGCCCCGCCAGCGCCGCCAGCAGCAGCAACCCGACCATGGGGCTGGTGCGGCGACGCGCGCGTCGCATCCTCCTCTTCGCCTCCTCGGCGTCCAGGCCCTCGCGGCGGGCCTCGCGGCGGTAACGCGCCGCCTCTCTCTGGGCGCGCCTGCGGGCGCGCGCCTTCATCGCCTCAAGGTCCAGTATCTTCTCGCCGCACTCCTCGCAGTAACGGCGGCCCTCCGGGTT
>JACVJG010000230.1 GCA_015711875.1 Candidatus Solincola jinzensis
GGGGTATCGCAAGTAAATCATGAAATGCTTACGAAGATGCGCCAAAGTAACGCAGAGGGCTAGCTTTGGCAAGGTATCCATTTTGTTAAGCGAAAGGCTTTTTTATTTGCGGGAGGAAAGAGAATGAAGAAAAATGGGTTGACAAATATTGTTTTTCAGTTATATTAATGTTGAATATGTTAAATTATAATATTATTGTTAAACAAGAGTAACGAGGTGATCGGCATGAGGGAAAAGGGTATCAGCTTGGACGATTTCTTCTGGTGCGACGAGCTTCATGTGCTGCGCGAGATCAGGGACGGAGAATCACTTGAGCTCAGGGGTTTCAAGGGGTACTGCGGTAAAATGCGCAAGGACATAGATGACTCCTTCTGCCACCGTTGCTTTTTGCACTGAATAGCCTCATCGCATCTCGTCCTTCAACCGGGTCGGGGCGGCGGGATCGCCGCTCCGACGCCTATTCTGGACGCTATACGAGCAGTAGAAACAGCATGACGCCAGTCGGGACGATTCATTGTTTTTTGTGTCTTGGCGGCTTTGTATGAATGGTACATGGCGTTGCGCCTGTTTTTGAGCCGTGGTGCTCATGCGGAGTATTGCGGTTTAAGTAAACGTTCCATAGTGTAAAATAATGCATGTACCATACGTTTCTGGAAGGAGGCTAGCTCCATCTTGGGCGGACAGGGATCAGTAGAAACAGACAACAGAAGGGTGCCCACCGGGATAACTGGCCTGGATGAGATGCTGGGGGGCGGCCTGCTCTTTAACTCCGTGGCGGTGGTTAAGGGCGCCCCTGGCACAGGCAAGAGCTGCATCGGCATGGAATTCATATCCAGGGGAGCGAGGGAATTCCAGGAGCCGGGGCTGATCATAACTTTCGAGGAGTTCCCTAGACAACTATACCGCGATGCCCTGTCCATTGGGTTTGACCTGCGGGAGCTGGAAAAGGCCGGAAAGCTGCGTACCATCTTCACTACCCCGGGGGTTTTCCTGCGCGAGATCCAGCAGCCGGGAGGCATATTCGACCGTACCATAGAGGAGATATCGGCTCAGCGGGTTTTCGTCGATTCCATGACCCAGTTGGAGCGCATTACCCAGGATCCGGTCCAATTGCGTGAGATAATGTATACTTTCCTTAACGGCTTGCTGCGCTACGAGATCACCGCTGTGGTCACGCAGGAAGACGCGTTTATAACCGGCAACATGTCTGTGGCCGAGGCCGGGCTTTCCTACATCGTAGACACCATAATACAATTGCGTTACGTTGAGATAAGTTCCAGTATCGACCGCGCCCTTTTCGTACTAAAGCATCGCGCTTCCGATCACGACAAACGCATCAGACGTATGTCCATAACCCCGCAAGGAGTGAAGGTGGAAGCGTCTTTCGAGGGGCGCGAGGGCATATTGAGCGGCAACCCGCATGTTACCAGGAGGCTCAAAAAGGCCGAGGAGTTTTTCAGATAAGGGGCTGGGAAAACGGGGTGGAAACAAGGCATGATTGACTTCGAGAACCTCGACCATCAGGTCGGACATTTCGTGGAAGAATACGTGGATTCCTTTATCACCTGGGATCTTATACTCTTTTTCCACGAGAATCCCTACACCGTGGGATCGCCCTCGAGCATCGCCATGAGCATCGGGAGACTGGGTTCGGATATAGAGCCTTACCTGGAGAGACTGGCGGAAAAAGGAGTGTTGGCGCATGAGTTCAGGGCCGGGAACGGGGCGGAGACCATATACGCTTACCGGCCTGACCCGGAATTCGAGAAAATGGTCATCGATTTCAAGCGGGCGCTCAAGGACAGGGCGAGCAGGTTGATCATCGTGAGCAAGGTGTTGCAGAAGGAGGCCAGGAAGTAGGGAGAACAGCCTCAAATCGAGAGCATAGCCACGGCCTGTCTGTCTTGAGAACCGCTTCGGGTGATGGTAAAATTCATCACGTAAGGAATGCGGAAGTGGCTCAGTTGGTAGAGCATCACCTTGCCAAGGTGAGGGTCGCGGGTTCGAATCCCGTCTTCCGCTCCAGACATACGGGTAGGCGCACAAACGCCTACCTTTTTGGCGATGGAGCATGAGCTTTACGCTTCGAGGCGGCGTGGCCAAGTGGTAAGGCAAAGGTCTGCAAAACCTTGATCACCGGTTCAAATCCGGTCGCCGCCTCCAGTCGCTTACGGCCCCTTAAAGGGGCCTTTCGTTTTGGCGCTTTCTTCAAGGAGTTCCCGTTTTGAAGCAATGTTCCTGCCGACCACAAAAGGCAGCTTTGCGCCATCCGCGTGCTTTGGGAACCGGGTATCGGCTTTTTTACAAAACCGAGGAGGGTGGCCGCATACTGGGAAGCGCGCCAAAGCATATGGCAGGGAAGGAGTCTCTAAGCTTCTTCATGCGGCTGGCCATGGTGGGCTGGGTCCCGAAAGGATTGTAGGAAGTATAGTCGGCCACGGGATGAAAAAGAAGGGCGTCGAAACAGGCTGGGAGTATCATCACATCCCGCACGTCCTCAGCGGCGTGCTTGACGGCGAGATATATGCTCTCGGGGTCACGGGTTAGGTAGGCGGCTTGAAGGTCGGCGTTATATTCGCGCCGGCGGTCGAGGAACAGTTGAAGCAGCTTGTGCATGAGAGGTGGTAGAGACGTTGCGAAGAGCAGGAAGAGAAGGAAGAAGACGACCAGGATATCAGCTCGACTGGCGGAATAATGGCGCCCAAACTCTTCCGCGACCATCTTATCGCCACCAAAGATGCTGACAAGCACGAAGAAGGTGGTCGCGAGGCTGACCAGGAAAGCAAAGATACCGGCAAGGCGCAAAGGGTTTTCGCCGCTCATAGTGGCGCCCTTGACCATTTTGCGCATGGCCCGGCGCCCCGTGAGGCGCAGCATCACGGTATAAAGGCCGGCGTCGCCCGCCAGCATGTGCGATATCTCGTGCGCCATTATCGCTACCCTCTCCCTCTCCGGAAGCTTTTCCACGATGCCGCTGGTGGCGAAAAGAGCGAAAGAGCCATCCGGCAACGAGAGGCTGAATGCGTTGATGTCCGCGTTGGGGATGCAGAAGAGCCTGACTCGAGCCCGCATCCCCGCAGCCAGCCTGGCGGCGTCCAGAGCCTCGCAAAGCCGGATGTCGGTTTCCCAGGGGGGGATAGTCACAAGGCTTCTGAAGATCCAGCGCCCGCCCAGAGCAAAACGAAGGGAGGCATAGAGCAGGAAAAGAAGCCAGAGCAGAGATAGCCAGAACCAGAATCCCGGGGAGGGGTCGGCGTCGCGCATGAAGAGATATACGATAAGGGCGGACAGACCGAAGGTAAAAAGAGCGTGGAGAGCAACCGCCGACGCAAGTCGCAGTCGGTTGCTCCTCATCTGTACGTACAGGTCGCCCTTGCGCTTTATATCCATGATGACTATATCGGTAAACATGAAGAATATATTCAGGGTGGATCACCCCGCGTTGTGCGCTGCAACACGTCCCTTCATCATGCGACAAGCCTTGGGGAATTCCCCCGCGGAGACGAAGAGCGCTGCTGTAATGCAATTACATCATTCTCATGGACCATACGAGTCTGGGCTAGGTAAAGGTTGTTCCGCAGGTGTTTTAAAGATGTGAGGGGAGGCGTAAACATCCGCCTCTTGTTGCCAAAGCCCAGAAAATCCCCCAAAATAATAGCGATGCGGGCGCGTAGCTCAGTGGGAGAGCGCTTCCTTGACGCGGAAGAGGTCGTGGGTTCAATCCCCTCCGCGCCCACCACGAAAAAGCCAATCTGGCTGGTCATATATAAGGCGTCTTTAGGTTCCCGAAGGCATGGGAAGGGGTGGCGATAGGGCGCCGGGGTTCTTTTCGACCCCGGCGCGGCGTCATGAAGCCGCAGGGATCCGGACGCCTCCGCGTTTCGCAGGGCTCGGATATGACGCTTTTGGAGGTGGCGGCGATGAGGTGTCCGGAATGCCAGGCCGAGAACGCCGATGACGCCGGATTCTGCTCTCTTTGCTTCACTGTATTCAAAACCGCATTGCGTTCACACGAGACGGAGGAAACGGCGCGACAGCTCAAGGAGGAGAACGAGGGCTCAAAGCTGCGCTGCCCGAGCTGCGGCGACCTGAGTCCCCTTGAAGCGCAGTTCTGCCTGAAATGTGGTTTTGTATTCGACGACCCTGCCTCCATCATGGTCAGCGGAGAAGAGGCGCGAGAGATCGAGCGTAGGCGGTCGGAGGCAAAAAAAGAAGAGAGCGCTGAGATGCCCCTTCCGCCCTTTGTGATGGCTCCTGGCATCGATGGGGGAGAGTTGATGCGAGACCTCGAATCAGCGATGAGGAGGGGTCAAAGGCCTCGCCTGCAGGCTCGGGGAAGGGAGAACATAACCTATGCCATGAAGTTGCTTGCCCTCCTGGCTGACGAACTGCGTGTCAAAGGCATGGAAATGCTGATTGCTCCAGGCCTGATGGGAGAGAAGTCCACCGTGCATCTTGACGACGTGGAGCTGGAATTGATGCTTGAGATAAAGGAGCGGAGGGTTGAAGGTTAGGCTGGCCGGAGTCGGGGAGATCATATTGCCTGAGGGGACGAATGCATCTTACGCACTGCGGCTTTCCGTGCCGGAGAAGCAGGGCGAGGCCTTGGCGGTGCGCTTGAACGGCCAGCTTGCGGATCTCTCGAGCGAGCTCGAGGACGGCGACGAACTGGAGCCACTGTTCTGGGGAGACGAAGAAGCGGGGGAGATATACCGTCACACCGCCTCCCACGTTATGGCCCAGGCGGTTCTGGAGCTGTTCCCTGGTGCCAAACTTGCCATAGGCCCTGCGGTAGCGGACGGATTTTACTATGATTTCGACCTCGAGCAGAAGTTGTCGCCGGAAGATCTGCCCCACATCGAGGAGCGTATGAGGGAGATAGTGGGGAGGGATCTCGAGCTGCAGAGAGAGGTCCTGGGGAAAAAAGAAGCCATGGATCTCTTCAGGGCATTGGGGCAGGACTATAAGGTGGAGCTACTCGAGGATATCGAAGACGAGGAAGTAACCGTTTACCGCCAGGGAGATTTCGTGGACCTCTGCCGAGGTCCTCACCTGCCTTCCACGGGCAGATTGCGTTATTTCAAGCTACTGAGCCTTGCAGGAGCCTACTGGCGGGGGGACGAGAAGCGCCCCATGCTGCAGCGTATCTATGGCACCGCTTTTGATAACGCGGAAGAACTTGATAATTTCCTGCGTTTTCGCGAGGAAGCGGAGAGGCGCGATCATCGCAGGTTGGGGAAGGAGCTGGACCTATTCAGCTTCCATGAGGAGGCGGGACCGGGAGTGGTGTTTTATCACCCTCGAGGAGCGGTGTTGCGCGGGATAATCGAGGACTTCCTCAAGGAGGAACACCGCAAACGCGGATATCGCATGGTCATAACCCCCCATCTCTTCAGGGGGCAGCTCTGGCACACCTCAGGGCATATGGACTACTACCGGGAGAACATGTACTACTTCGAGAAAGAGGGCATGGAATATGTGGTCAAGCCCATGAACTGCCCCGGACACCTCCTCATCTACAAGACAAGGCCCCGCAGCTACAGAGAGCTCC
>JACVJG010000231.1 GCA_015711875.1 Candidatus Solincola jinzensis
CGGGAGAGATCGGACGAGCGCGTGAACTCGCGCAACGGCCACCGCATGAGGCCCTGGGACACGCGGGTGGGAACCATCGACCTTGAAATCCCCAAGCTCAGGCAGGGCTCCTACTACCCCGCATGGCTGCTTGAACCCCGCCGGCGGGCGGAGAAAGCGCTCATCTGCGTGGCGGCCGACTCCTGGCTGGCCGGCATCTCCACGCGGAGGGTGGATAAGCTCATCAAGGCCCTGGGGATCGAGGGGATATCCAAGTCCCAGGTGTCCCGCATGGCCAAGGTCCTGGACGAGATGGTGGCCTCCTTCAGGAATCGGCCCCTGGATTCTGGCCCTTACACCTACCTGTGGCTCGATGCGCTCGCCCAGAAGGTGCGCGAGGGCGGCAGGGTGGTGAATGTGTCCTGTGTCATCGCCATCGCCGTCAACGCTGAAGGGCACCGCGAGGTCTTGGGTGTAGACCTCATAACCACAGAGGACGGCGCGGGCTGGACGGCTTTCCTGCGGGGACTGGTGGCCCGCGGGCTCTCCGGGGTATCTTTGGTCATCTCCGACGCCCACTCCGGGCTTAAGGACGCCATCGCCTCTTGCCTGCCAGGTGCGACCTTCAAGAGGTGCCGCACCCACTTTGCCCGCAATCTCCTTACCAAGGTCCCCAAGGCCTCCCAGGACTTGGTAGCCACCTGCGTGCGCACCATCTTCGCTCAGCCCGACAAAAAGAGCGTCCTCTCCCAGCACTCCGCCGTGGTGGAGCAACTCTCTTCGCGCTTCCCGGAGGCTCAGGAGATGCTCGCGGAAGCCCGCGACGACACCCTGGCCTTCGCCTCCTGCCCCAAGGCGCACTGGCTCAAGATCTGGTCCAACAACCCGCTGGAGCGGCTCAACCGCGAGGTGCGCAGGCGCACAGACGTCGTCGGCATCTTCCCCAACCGGGCAGCGGTGATGCGCCTGGTCGGCGCCGTCCTGGCCGAGCAGCATGACGAATGGATGGCCTGTCGCCGGTACATGAGCCTGGAATCGCTCGCCAAAGCCAGGATGGAAAAGATCGAGGGGAACGCTTTCGAGACATCAGAGAAGGAGGTGAAGGAGTTAGTACCGGCAGCAGTCTAGGCTGTCATCAGGAGAGGGATGGTACGATGGGGCCCAATACACCACTTGACGGGACTTGGCCCCCCGCTAGTCCCGCATCGCTGTGCATGCGAGCCGTGTCCGTCTTATGATATCGATCCTTTCAAGATGGGTATTATCTCTTCTATAATAAGAATGGAAGGAAGCAGAGAAAGCATCGCCGGTGGAAACCCCCCGGAGGATATGAAAGGATAGAGAAGATGATCTCGGAAAAGATGCAGGAGGCGCTCAACGACCAGATGAAGTGGGAGTTCTACAGCGAGTTCCTCTACCTGGCCATGGCCGGATACTTCAAGTCCAAGAGCCTGGACGGGTTCGCCAACTGGATGATGGTCCAGACCCAGGAGGAGCACGCCCATGCGGTTATGTTCTTCAACTACATCGCCGACGCCGGCGGCAGGCCGGAGGTGCGCGCCTTCGACCAGATGGAAAACGAGTACGATTCGGTGACCGACGTCTTCCGCAAGACGGTGGAGCACGAGAAGCTGGTTACGCGGCGCATCAACGACCTCATGACCCTGGCCCTGGAGGAGAAGGACTACGCCACTGCCGGCTTCCTGGACTGGTTCGTGAAGGAGCAGGTGGAGGAGGTGGCCTCGCCCCAGAAGATCCTGGACCAGCTGGAGTTGGTGAAGGAAGAGGGCAACGCGCTGATGATGCTCGACCGCGAGCTGGCCCAGAGGGTCTTCAACCCGCCCGTTCAGGCTGAATAAATCCTTGCTCTGCGATGTTCGGGGCCCCAGGCCCCCTTTTTTTATCGTGCGCTGCCGAGCGGGAGCGATCGGGTAGACCAACCCCGCGACCCGGGCGGAAGAAGCTTGTCTGGCGGTAAGCGGGCTCGGCTGTTATAAATATATATTGACGGTGATGGCCATGGTGAAAGCGACGCGCGGAACCCGGTGCCGACGCGTTCGGGTCGAGCCGGTTGTTGGATTTCTGTCCGTGTTTGACAGGAATTCCCAGGCGATAAAAGAACCAGGATTCGAGGCCTGATGAAAGTACTTTTCGTCCACTCCGAGCAGGACCCCTATTCCCATGACAAGCCCCTGGAGATACTGGAACGGGTGCAGTTCGGCATCTCCTACATCTCGGCTCTCCTGAAAAGCGAGGGGCACGAGACCCGCCTGGTGGTGCTGTGCGGGGAGACGGTGCCCCGCATCCTGGAGGCGGTGGAGGAGTTCAGCCCCGGGCTGGTGTGCTTCACCAGCGTTTACACGGAGCTCGCGACCATGTCCAGGGCGGCGGGGTTGGTGAAAAAGCGTCACCCCGAGATATTCACGCTTCTGGGCGGCCCCCATGCTTCGTTGCGGCCGGACGACTGCCTGGAGGAGGGGCCCTTCGACGCCGTGTGCGTGGGAGAGGGCGAGTACCCGACCCTGGAGCTGGCGGAGCAGTTGGAGGCGGGTCGATTCCCCTCGCGTATAGCCAACCTCATCATCAGGCGGCCGGACGGGAGCCTGGAGCGGAACGCGCCGCGTCCCTTCCTCGAGGACCTGGACGCGCTGCCTTTCCCCGACCGCGAGATGTGGATGCCCTGGGTAGCCAACCCCGTCTCCCGGCCGTCCATCCTCGTGGGCCGCGGTTGCCCCTTCAGTTGCACCTATTGCTGCAACCACGCGCTGCGCAAAGTGGCCCCTGGCAGGTACGTGCGCCTGCGCAGCCCGGAGAACATCGCCAGAGAGCTGGTGGCGCTCAAAGAGACGGAGCCCACCTTCGCCGAGGCCTATCTCGAGGTGGAGACCCTGGGCACGAACCGCGAGTGGGCGGCGCGGCTTTGCTCGGAACTCAAGAAGGCGAACGCGGGATTCGCGGTGCCGGTGTCCTTCGGGGCCAACCTTCGCGTCACCCCCAACGCCGATTACGAGGACCTTTTCGCTATGCTCGCGGACGCCAACTTCCGCTTTATAAACATCGGGCTGGAGTCCGGGAGCGAGCGCATACGACGCGAGGTATTAAACCGGCGCTACTCTAACCAGGACATCATCAGCGCGGTGGAGGCGGCGCGCCGCCACGGCATGCAGGTGGGCATCTACAACCTCATCGGCTTGCCGGGGGAGACGCCGCGCGATTTCCGCGAGACGGTGAAGGTCAACCGCGCATGTCAGCCGGACTGGTTCCTGCTCTCGGTGTTCTTCCCCTACCCGGGGACCGCGCTCTACGACACATGCCTGGAGATGGGCCTGCTGGACAAACCACTGGACTCTTATATGGAGCGCAGGAGGCCGGTGCTGGAGCTGCCCGGTTTCAGCAAACGGCAGGTAGGAAGGCGGCGGGACTGGTTCCCGCTGATGGTCTACCGGGGGCACCGCCCGCTCAAGGAACTGCTGTGGCTGGTGGCCATGGCCAAGATCTATTCCAACCACCGCTTGGCCGATATGCACCGGCGGCTCATGGAAAGATACCACGCCAGGAACGGCAGGGATTTCAGCCTGTCGCCGGAGATGGCGTTCCACGACGCCTGCTGCCATACGGCGGGGGAAAGGCGGGGTGAGTGATGGCCGAGCATGTCCACCAGCCCCTGGAGGAGGAGGTAAGGAGCATCGCCGGCTATTATATGGTGCTCGAAGAAGGCGTGTTAGAATACAAGGACCGCCAGGTGCTCTACCTGGTGCAGATGGCGGCTATCGAGACCTCGTGCTGCGGAAGGGGAGGCATGGGGTTCATCTACGTACCCGGATACGTCACGGCCTTGAAGGCAAGGCGCAACCGGGACGGGCTGTGGGTCTCGGACGTGGAAAGAGTGGAGGGGGATGAAGACCGCGCGGAGATAACCAGGCTTCTCAGGGCCAGGCATCCCGGGTTTCACCAGGTCAACTTCGCGTGATCTCCGGAAAGCCGGCCAGAGGAGGGTGTCGGTTTCTTGCATAGATCAGCTTGAAGGCTCGGGGAAAAAGCGTAGTTCGACCCAGGCAACGCTCGAGGGAAGGGAGGAAAGGACATGGTAGGTATCACCTCGTTCGGCGGATACGTGCCCCGCTACCGCCTGAACCGCATGATCGTCTTCGGCAGCATGGGGTGGTTGAACCCGGTGATCATCACCAACGCCAGGGGCGAGAAGGCGGTGGCCAACTTCGACGAGGACGCCATCACCATGGCGGTGGCGGCGGGCATGGATTGCTTGAGGGGGATCGACCGCTCAGGCATCGACGCGGTGTATTTCGCCTCCACCACCGCGCCGTACAGGGAGCGGCAGAACGCCAACATCGTGGCAGGGGCCCTGGGGGCCAGGGAGCAGATCCGCACCGCGGATTTCTCGGCCTCGCTCAAGGCGGGCACCACGGCGCTGCTCTCGGCGCTGGAGTTCGCGGCCGCCAACCCCGGAAGCAAAGCGGTGGTCTGCGCCGCCGACTGCCGGTTGGGCAAGATGGCCTCCACCCAGGAGATGGTCTTTGGTGACGGCGGGGGAGCCGTCGCGGTGGGGGACAGCGACGTCATCGCCGAGTACAAGGGATGCTACTCGGTATCCTATGACTTCGTGGACCACCTCCGGGGGGCCAACACCAAGTACGACCGCATGTGGGAGGAGCGCTGGATCCGCGACCTCGGTTACCAGAGCTTCATACCCGAGGCGGTCAACGGGTTGTGCGCCAAGTACGGCCTGAGCCCCACCGACTTCGACAAGGTGGTCTACCCCTGCTATTACGGCGGCGCGCGCAAGAAGATCAACACCATGTTCGGGGAGGACCCGGCGAAGGTGCAGGACGACATGCTGGCCACGGTGGGCGACACCGGCACCGCGCATCCCCTGCTTATGCTGGCGGCCGCGCTGGAGACCGCGCAGCCGGGCCAGAAGATACTCCTGGTGTCCTTCGGCAGCGGATGCGACGCCATGTGGTTCGAGGTGACCGATGCCATCTCCAGGATGCAGGACGGCCGTGGCGCCTCCCGTTGGCTGGCCCGCCGCGCCGACCTCGACAACTACCAGAAATACCTGGTGTGGAGGGGCATGGCGCCACCGGAGCTAGGCCTGCGCGGCGAGGTGGACAAGGAGACCCGCTGGTCGCTGGTCTGGAGGGACCGCAAGTCCATACTGGGTCTTTGGGGCGGCAAGTGCAAGGCCTGTGGCACCCAGCAGTGGCCGGCGCGACGCATGTGCGTGAACCCCGACTGCGGCGCCATCGACCAGTTCGAGCCCGTGTACCTCGCGGACAAGGGCGGGACCATCTTCTCCTACACCGGCGACATGCTGGCCGCCTCCCTCAACCCTCCCGCCGTATACGGCACCGTTTCCTTCAACGGCGGAGGCCGCACGGTGCTGGACTTCACCGACTGCACGGTGGAGGTCCTGGCGGTGGGCAAGCCGGTGGAGTTCAGCTTCCGCATCAAGTTCTACGACCCCAAGCGGGACACCACCTTCTATTACTGGAAGGCGGTGCCGGTGAGCGAGGAGGTGGGATAAGATGGCCGAGGGAATCAGG
>JACVJG010000232.1 GCA_015711875.1 Candidatus Solincola jinzensis
AACGCCCCCGTAATCCAGGATGGCGTCGGCGTAGTGGGTGATGCTGAAATAGCGCAGCTCACCATCCTCCATGATCTTCTCCCCGTTGTAGGTGCGTGGAGTCCGGGGAAGTTTGCCCGTGAGGACCAGCACCTTACCCTCTTCAATGGTCATATACCTGGAGAGGAAGTTGTTGTAGTTGCAGCAGGTGGAGGAGGACTCAAGGCTCCCCGGTTTCGGCTGATCGGCCCCCCGGCCGGCGATAATTTTGTCCAGGGCACGGATCAAGGGTTTCACAATATTTGAGACGTCGATCCCGAGCAACTTGCAATCCACCCCCAGCGCCGTGACCGCATTCATCTCCATGGCGCCCCGAAGCACGCCGAAGGGTTTGCCCCAACCGACTTGGGAATTGAAATTCCCCCAGCTCGGGCTCAGGCCGATGCCGGTAATGGCACGGTAGATACCGTAAAGCAGATCGAAGAACCCCGCCTGGCTCCTGGGGTGCATCTTGCGGGGAAGCAGGGAGGTGCCCGGGAAAGGCAGGTTGGCCCGGCGGATGTAGCGCTTCATGTTCGCGGGCTTGGGCCTTATCCAGAACTTCTCGCCCGAGGGCAGCTCGAGATGGGCTTTAGGCAGCGCGACTCCGCCCAACGGGCCGGCGTCCTTGTCCGGAAGGTAGATCCTCATCCACAGAAGTCCGGGGATGATCTGCTCGCCCCCGGCGTAACCCCAGTAATTCATCGGTCCCGCGATGCGGGTATTGTTGGTTTCTTCAGGGGTACGGTACGCGTAAGGCGTTTCCGTCATGGAGCCTGGATTGAGGGCCTCGTTCAGTTGGTAGGAATTCCCCTCCTCGAGTTGGAAATAGACATGGTAGTGGCGATTGGCTGCCGTGCGGTCGGCGCCCACATGGAAGGGGTTGGTGTTGCCAGGATCCGGCGATATGTCCACATCCACTATGGGTACTTCCGCATTCCCGATGCCCGTGGGGCTGTAAGGGAACCGGGGGTCGAACGGGGGGCTGGCTTCGAAATCCAGGAAGCGAGCATGGGGAAAATCGCCCTCGAGCACCAGCCGAGAACCGAAGGGGGCAACGTACCATAATTGTCCGTAAGTGCAGGCCTTATCGGGTATCCAGGACTTTAACCTGTTGAAGTCTACCTGCTCGGAGGCCGGGCGTATCCCCCACTGCTGCTCGCTCTCGACTTCGTCCGGGTTTACCAGCTCCCATTGCGTGCGGTCAGTATTAAGGCTGTAAGGCAAGAGATCTCTCGGCAGTTCGGAAGGGACCTCGCCTTTCAGCCATTTCCTGATGTAGTCCTCCAGCCGGCTCGAGACCTGTCGGGCTTGGCTCACCCTTTGTTGATAATATTCCTCCGGATGCAAGGTATGATTGGCGGCGTTCAACAGGAACTCGTAGAAGGACGCGTCAAACGGATTGAACTTCTGTTCCAACATGTAGAAGAGATAATCGAAGGGTATCCCGGCGACGGGATTTTTCGCATGAACCTGAATCCGGGCGGAAAGACCGCCGTATGTCACTTCCACTTTCCCCCAGGCGTCGTTACCTATATCGGTGCTCCACATGACCTCCTTCCCCGTGGTTTCACTCATGCGTTCTTCGGGATAGGCCACGTCCATGGCGAGGTTTCTTAACGCTCCCTTGTCTCCCTCAAACCATCCGTAATCGCATGACCACCGGGGAGACCCTGCCCGAGCGCAATCCGGGTCTGCCGCATAGTCGCTCCAGGTCGGCACGGCTTTGAAGTAAACGATGTCATAGGTGGCCCAGCCTTCCCAGATCCCGTCTTTGAAAGTGGTGCCCCAGCCTTTCTGCGCGTCGGTTTCCACCAGATCGGGCTCGACGGTGAGGTTGACCAGCCTTAACCTGTATACCTTGAATTCGTACAGCGCATAGGATAAGCAAGTTCCGCGCTCGCTGCCGTAAACGCGCACGTACCTCCCCGAGCCCTTGAGCCCGTTTATCTCGTCCAGGCCGCCGTCGCCCGAGGAGGTGCTGTAAAGGGTGGTCCAGTTGCAGGCGTCATCGGATACCTGTATCTCGTAGCTCTTTGCGTAACCCCACTCGTGCCAGCGCAGGATCACGCTGGAGATGTCCTTTCCTTTGCCCAGGTCCACGTAGATCCACTGCGGATCCGACCACTTGCTCGCCCAGTAGGAATTGGGATTCCCGTCCACCGCGTGTTCCGGGGCATGATCCCACCACGATTCTCGGGAGGAAGTCTTGACCGGTCTTTCGAAGGCCAGGTCGATGCCTATGTCCGAGCCAGTGACCTGCAAGGCCGGACCGGATTTGCACCCCATATCCGCAACGGCCTTTTTAGCGGAGACGGGGAAGCCGCCTAGCAGCCCCGTAGGCAATAAGAGAAGCAGGATGGACAAGGCGGCCGCCGCCGCCGTTTTGCGCCCAGCACCTTTTCCCGCCCATCGCAGAAAGACCCGCTGCTCTTCGGTTTCATGCCCTGACATGTCGTACATCCCTCCTTCTCATTCCGCTTCTTCACGTTGTCCCCATCTAACCCCATGACTTGCGCTTCCTGCTGCTAGGCTGTCGCCGCCCCATACTACCCCTTTCTTTGCTTGTTTTGCTATTTTCCATATGTTTTCCGTATGTGGACATCTACAGAGGATTTCCCTTCGCATCAGGCAGCAAGTGCGGCGCTCACCAGCTCGAGGTAAGGGCGTTCAACATCTCTTCGTGCAGGGTGCAGTTCTCGTATAGCGCGGATACCAAGAATTCCTTCATGCCCTGGATGGTTTCCTCATAAGAAGGTTTGGGGGCGAGCCACTCGTCAGCCAACCAGTTGATGACCTTGTCCCATGTGGGGGTGTGGTGTATCTCGCAAATGCTCCACTCCGGGGTCTCGGTGGTCGTCTTCCAGGTCCAAAAGGTCCAGCTAGTTCCCGTCTCCTCGAACAGCGCCACCTGCTCTTTCACTGTTTTATAATCTGTGCCGCCGAATTCGGTGCACACCACCGGCGCATTCAGCGCCTGCAACTCTTTGATCATTTTTCGCTGATCATCGATAGACATGACGTAAAGGTGAGGCGCCCAAGCCTGATTGTCATCGAGAATACTATTGAACATCGAGAAATCCCGGCTAAGAAAATCCCCTTCCAGAAGTATCAGGTGATAGGGGTCTACCTCGCGTATGATAGCGATTGTCTTGTGGTAAAATTCCAACAGTAGATCATGCTTCCAGTAGGTCGTCAATTCGTTCAGCAGCTCGTAGCCCGCCACTATCTCCCGGTCCTTGTACCGTGTGGCGATGGACCTCCACAGCTCATACGTCTTTTCCCGCCCGGACGGGGAGTCCCAGAGCATGGGCTCGAACCACTGCCAATCCGAAAACCATAACTGCGTTTGCGGGGCGGGTGCGGAATGCAGATCGAGAATGACATACACCCCGTATTTCTCACACCATTCCATTAAGGCATCGAGCAATGCCCACCCCTCGTCCGTATACATGGAGCTGTCCCAGCACCATCCGGATATGGCATTAAGGGCTAGGTGGTTTATGGGTACACGCACCACATTAAAGCCACAATCGCTGATAGCCTTAATATCTTCCTCGCGGATAAAACTGTTATAGATATCCGTTCTGAAACGAAGAGCTTTTTCTTGGCCTACGAGCTCCATTAGGCGGGACATGTATTTCGTTTCTCCGGTCATGGTAAAGAAACCCGTGCCATACTCAAAAGACTCCCAGAGCAACCAACCTCCCAGGTTGACCCCTCTGAGCTGAATTGGGTTTCCATCTCCATCGACGATATGGGTCCCTTCCCGGTGTAGCATCGAGTTATGCGTCTTCCCGGAATTGCTATATGGCGTAGCTTTTTCTACCCACCCCAAGGATTGCGATGTGGCTGTGGCATCCATGACCGGCAAGTCTAAAAATAAAAGCGATAAAACAATAGCTAAGGCGATGATCGACGCCAGTTTGTCCTTTCTCCAGTGTTTCCCACGCATGCCCCTAGCTTTCCTGATCTCACGGCCTCGTCCTCTTCCAGCCCTGATCATAACAGCCTCCTATCCTTCGCCAAACGGTCATCGAAAAAACCGGTTCCTTGAAAAAACATATTATTAAACAAGGTGATTTAGAATCGCCATGCTTTCTCACGGTCTTTTTACTTACTCCTTCTGCTTACGCCCGTGAGTAAGGGATGCCAGACCTTTTTGCCTCCAAAAGCCTAGAATCTTTATAGACTCTTTAAGTCAACCGAAAACCAACCAAAAGAAAAAATAAAAACAACCGTCGCTGCCATACCCCTCATCCGATAACCGACAATCCGAAAGCATGTAGATAACGTACCTTTAAGTGATGTCATGAAAAGGTTTCCTCCCGTGCTACGTTCTTCCTGTCGCCAGGAGAGTTAGAGCCCCCCGTAGTGGTATATAAACCGAAAAACCCTCTAGCAAAGCAAGGGCCACCGTGCCATCCTTTACTCAAGCGTATAAGCGTAGAGACAAAGGAGAGGCACGATGGTCGACAAGGACACTATGAACCTTCTGGAATGGCTGCGCAAGAGGCTGGAGGAGGCGGATGCCGATCTGCTCAAGGAGATGGTTAGGCTGATGGCGGAGATGCTCATGGATGCCTAGGTGACCTCCATCTGCGGGGCGGATTATCGGGAGAGATCGGAGGAGCGTAAAAACTCGAGGAATGGCCACCGCCCGAGGCCCTGGGATACCCGAGTGGGGACCATCGACCTCGAGATCCCCAAGCTCAGGCGAGGCTCATACTTCCCTGCCTGGCTCCTTGAGCACCGCCTCCGGGCGGAGAAGGCCCTCCTCTGCGTCATCGCCGACGCCTGGCTTGCCGGGATCTCCACGAGAAGGGTGGACAAGCTGGTGAAGAACCTGGGAATGGAGGGTATCTCCCGCTCCCAGGTCTCCCGCATGGCCCAGGCCACGCGCGAGATGGTGGCCTCCTTCAGGAACAGGCCTCTGGATTCCGGCCCCTATACCTACCTGTGGCTGGACGCCCTCACCCAAAGGGTCAGGGAGGGCGGCAGGGTGGTGAACGTGTCCTGCGTCATAGCCATCGCCGTGAACACAGAAGGTCACCGGGAAGTCCTGGGGGTAGACCTCATAACCACAGAGGACGGGGCGGGATGGACGGCCTTCCTCAGGGGACTGGTGGCCCGGGGGCTCTCCGGGGTATCTCTGGTCATCTCCGACGCCCACCCAGGCCTCAAGGAGGCCATAGCCGCTTGCCTGCCGGGTGCGACCTTCAAGAGGTGCCGCACCCACTTCGCTCGCAACCTGCTCTGCAAGGTCCCCAAGGCCTCCCAGGACCTCGTGGCCACCTGCGTGCGCTCCATCTTCGCCCAGCCCGACGAAAGGAGCGTATATGCTCAGCATTCCGCGGTGGTCGAGCAGCTCTCCTCCCGCTTCCCGGAGGCGGCGGAGATGCTCGCGGAAGCGAGAGAGGACACCCTTTCCTTCGCCTCCTTCCCCAAGGCGCACTGGCACAAGATCTGGTCCAACAACCCGCTGGGGAGGCTCAACCGCGAGG
>JACVJG010000233.1 GCA_015711875.1 Candidatus Solincola jinzensis
TAGCCGAGGCTGGCAAGCATTCCCAGTTCAGCGGGACCTATGGCCGTTCCCGCCGTGAGCGCCGTCTCACCGCTTTTTACGTCCTCGCCCGCGCGGCGCACGTTGGCGCCCTTCTTCATCGCTTCCAGGATAAGGACCTTCCCCTCAACCGCGCGTGTCATCTCCACCGGCACCACGGCATCGCAGCCCTTTGGCACGGGAGCACCGGTCATGATGCGCAGGGCCTGCCCTCGCCGCAGCTCAACCTGCGGCGCGTATCCCGCCGCCAGGTCTCCCAGCACCTCCAGTTCCACGGGGTTGTCCACGGAGGCGCCGGCCACGTCCTCCGACCTCAGCGCGTAACCGTCCATGGCGGAGTTGTCGAAGGGGGGGATGTGGTCACGCGCCACCGCGTCCTCGGCCAGGGTCATCCCCAGCGCCTCCAGGAGCGGCGTCTCCACCGCCTCCAGCGTCCCCACCGCACTCAATACCTTCTCCCTTGCCTCTTCCACGCTCAACATCCCAGCTCTCCTCCATCCTCAGGGATATGGATTATCTCTTCCTGGCCACAGCAATATGGTAATCGAATGGCCGCTAATACCACCGTCAGGGTTCACGGACATCAAGCTCACCTGTCGCGATCCAAGCCGCCGCCCTCCTTCCCTTCCTCACCTGCATGACCTTGAAAATGAGACCGCCCCTTCAACTATGAAAGGAAGCCCCCTTGCGTCGGAGGCAGTATCAAGCCCGCTCCCCGCTCCCTCCCCGGGAGCAAAGCGGTCACCGTGAAGGCGGCTTCCACGGCCCTTGCTCGAGAAACCCCTGCCCCCGCTCGGAAAGCAGGTAGGTCATGAACGCGAGCGCCCCTTCGACGTCGGTGTCCGGGTAGGTAAGGGTACTCACCACCATGGCGTGGTAGGCGTCCTCCAGCATCTCGCCGCCCTCCATCGCCACCTCCAGGCTCAACTCCCCGGACAATCTCTCGTAGGCATCGCGCCCCGTCAAGGTATACGCCCCCAGCGCCGCCGCGCGGCGCAGGGCGTCCTCGGCGCCGTCTAGGGTGCGGATGAGCCAGCCCCCCGTCTCCTCCACGCCCGCGAGGCTCCAGAGGCTCCCGGCCTTGATGGCCGATCCCGAGCCGTCCTCCCGCAGCACGAAGGGCGCTTCCGCCTCGGCGATTCGCCTGAGAGCGCCGGCTATATCCTCCGCCTCCCGCGCTCCCGCGGGGTCTCCGGCAGGACCGACCAGCACGTAATCGCCCCGCATGATCTCCTGACGGTCCGTAACGTAGCCCGACCTCTCCAGTCTCTCCTCGTCGCTGGAAACATGGGTCAGGATAAGGTCGCACTCCCCGTGTCGCGCCATGTCGCATACCCGGTCATCGGTGTCCGTGACCACCTCCACCCGGCGCCCGCTGCTCTCCTGAAAATCCCGCGCCCAGGCCTCCAGCAGCCCGCCCCCCTCCAGGTCGCCAGAGGCCGCCAGCAGCAGGGGCGGGCGCTCCTCCCCTCCGCAACCGGGCGCAGCGCACAGCAGCGTGGCGCCGGCGGCCATGACCGCAACGGCGCATGTAAGCCATCTTGCAAGATGACCCCCCATCATGGGGAACATTCTACACCAATCGGAAGGTATCATACGGGAAAACGACCCCCACGGCAGGGGGACCGAGCGCGTGCCGGTGAGAGGAGGCAACAGGCTGAAGGGGATGCGGATACCCCGGAGTTCGCCCGCAAGCATGCGTGGTGCGGGAGGGCTATCAAGTCGGTAAAACCCTCATGCGTCAAGGGACGGGGGTTCCTCCCGACGGCCTTTGCTTGAGATCCGCCCTCCCCTGGAGAGGACGAGGATACCCTGATGCTAGGGATTTGGACAAGGATGCCCTGATGACCAAAGGTTTTCCTCGCCGACACCGGGATAGCACAGGCCTGGCAACACCGGTTCTCCAAGGAGCAGACGGCATCTCTATCGCGAAACTTTCCACGCGCCGGCTTTTCCGCCCTGCCGCCTCCCGGAGGCCACGCCCGTTTCCCGGCCTTCGGCGGTAAAGGGCATGACGTGCACGGCGGTGGCCTTGACCGCCGCCGTGACCTCCGCCCCGGGCTCGATCCCCAGATCCTCGCGGGAGGCTCGGGTGATGTAAGCGACGAGGGGGAAGCCGCAATGCAGGCCCACCTTGACCAGAGCACCCATCGGTTTGACCTCGGTGACCCGCGAGCGCAGCCGGTTGCGCACCGAACCCGCGCCCCCGGCATCGGGGAGCAGGGCCACCTCCTCCGGGTGGATGAGGACCTTGACCCGCGCGCCACATGGCAGTCCGCACAGGGCCTCCAGCCTCACGCCCGCGATGGTGATCACGGCCATGCCCTCGAGGCTCGCTTCCACCTCGCCCTCCAGCAGGTTCTCCGCGCCCAGGAACTCCGCCACCACGTCCGTGGCGGGCCTGCCGAACACCTCGCCGGGCCTGCCCGTCTGCAGCAAGGCGCCCCCGATGAGCACCGCCAGGCGGTCGGCGATCTCCAGCACCTCGTGATAGTCGTGGGAGACGAAAACGGCGGTGACCCCCATCTCCCTCACCAGGGCGGAGATATACGCCAGCAGATCCTTGCGGGAAGGGGCGTCGAGGGAGGCAAGGGGCTCATCGAGGAGCAGCAGGCGCGGCCTGAGCACCATGGCGCGGGCCAGGGCCGTCTTCTGGGCCTCGCCGCCGGAGAGGGCGACGGCGCTGCGGTCCGCGAAGCCAGCCAGGTTAAGCCGCGCCAGCATCTCCTCCGCCATCCGCCTCCGCTCATCCCTTTTCACCTTGCGCGCCTTCAACCCGTATTCCACGTTGGCGCGCACGCTGCGCTTGAAGAGCAGGGGCTCCTGGAAGATCATGGCCATCTGCCGGGCCAGCTTTTTCCTCTCCAAGCGGCTCAACCCCGAGAGGCGCGAGCCGTCCCAGAAGACGACGTCCCCCTGGTCAGGTTTTTCCAGCAGGTTGAGGATGCGCAGCAGGGTGCTCTTCCCGGAGCCGTTCGGGCCCACCACCGCCAGGATCTCCCCTTCCATGACCTCCAGGCTCTCGACGTCGAGCACCTTGCGTCCCTCGTAGAAATGCTGCAGGCCCTCGACTCTGAGGAAGGCGCTCAAGACGCGGCCTCCTTGCAGCGACGGGCGAAGAGGTTGCGGGCGATCCTGGCCGGATGGCTCAGCAGGCTTCCCTGCTGGATGAGGGTCATCACCCACACCAGGAGCACGGTTATGGCCAGGAGGATGATCCCCAGGGCTATGGCCATCACGCTGTTCCCCTTGCTCACCTCGAGGACGGTGGCGGTGGTCAGGGTGCGGGTATAGGGTTCCCCGTTTACCATGAGGTTCCCGCCCACCATCATCGCCGCGCCCACCTCCGAGATGATCCCACCGAAGCCGGCGATGACCGCGGCCAGCAGCGAGAGGCGGGTCTCCCGCAGCAGGGTTAGCACCGAACCCGCCTCGCCCGCTCCCAGTGACTTCGCCTGCATGCGCAGCTTGGGATCCACGTTCTGCAGGGCGGCCATGGTGATGCCGGCGATAAGGGGCATGGCCAGGACGATCTCGGCCAGGATGATGGCCCTGGGGGTGTAAAGCCAGCCCAGGAAGCCCAGGGGGCCCCTGCGCTTCAGGAACATGTACACGAACAGCCCCACCACCACCGGGGGCAGGCCCATGCCCGCGTTGACCAGCGTTACCAGCAATTTCCTTCCTGGGAAGCGGTACACGGCAAGGGCTGACCCGAGGGGTATGCCCAGGAGCATGCCCGCCGCGGTGGCTATGGCGCAGACATACAGCGTGAACAGGGTGATCCTCATCACGTAGGGGTCGAGGTGGACGATGAGCTTCAAGGCCTGTACCAAACCGTTCCAGATATCTCCCATATCGTCTGTGCCTTTCCCGCGGACGTTCCCGTCTTTCCCATGGGTCCCGGCGCCCGCCGCGCCGCCGCGGCGGCCGGGACCCGACCTTCACCTTCCGCGATAGGGCGTCCGGATAGAACAGCGGGCGCCCGAACTCCTCCACTCCGTAGGTCTCGAGAAACTCCTGGGCCTCTCCGCTGACCACGAAATGCGCCCAGGCCCTGGCGCCGTCGCCGTTCACGTCCGGCCACTTCTCGGGGTTGACCTCGATGTCGTGGTATTCGTTATAGAGCGTCTCGTCTCCCTGGTAGAGCACCTCGAGTTCGAGGTCCCCGCTGAGTTTGAGATAGGTGCCGTAGTCGCTCAGGGCATAGGCCCCCTGCTCGGAAGCCACGCGCAGGGTATCGGCCATGCCCTTGCCGGTCTCTGTATACCAGGCGCCGCCCGGTTCCATGCCCGCCTCCTTCCACACCTCCAGCTCCCTCTGGTGAGTGCCCGAACCGTCGGCGCGGGAGACGAAGGGTGACCGCGAGTTCGCGATAAGGGCGAAGGCCTCCACCGCTGAGGCGGCATTCTTCACCCCTGCGGGATCGCCAGCCGGCCCCACCAGGATGAACTCGTTGTGCATCACCGCCCTGCGGTTGATGCCGTAGCCTTCCTCGACCAGTTTCTCCTCATCCGCCGGGCTGTGGGCCAGGATGACGTCCGCCTCGCCCTCACGCCCCATCTGGATGGCCTCGCCGCTGCCCACGGCGATGACCTTGACCGCATAGGGATTGTCCTCCTCGAACATGGGTATCCATGCGTCGAGGAGGCCGGAGTCCTGGGTGCTGGTGGTAGTGGCCAGGATGAGCTCGCTCCTCCTCGTTTCCTCCATCCCTTTCTTCCCGCACCCGGACGCCATAGCGACCATGGAAAGCGCCGCCAGGAGCACCGCGCAAGCGACAGCGGCTTTTCGCATAGTCATCACGCTTCCTTACCGCCTCTCATGCTTCATCCGGCCTCATCACGGCTAGTCTCCCGCCGACCTGCCCGTAGAATGGGTGCCCGTGAAAAGCCATGGTCTCTCCCGAGGCCGGGCATCTGTAACGCCACTCCCTCTCCAGTCACCGGAAGCATTGGGTTTCCCCATGCCCATCTGCTTGAATCCATAGCCATGGCCATACGGCCTTTGGAGCGGGCCCGGAGGTCCGCCAGTTCATCATGCTCTCAGATCCATGCTTTCAAACAGACCCGGGCCGCGCGGCTCCGGGGGCTTTCCGCCCGCCCCCGGCAACGCTTACTCCCGCCGCCCTAGAAGCAGCCCAGGGAACAGGCCACGATCTTGACGCCCAGGGCGTTGGCCGCTTTGCCTACCTCCAGGGCGGGCACCCCCAGCTCCTCGGCCAGCTTAAGGGCCACGGCGCAGGGGATGCGGCCGTCCTCGGCCTTTTCCTTCACCGCCTTCAGGACTCTCTCCTCGACTTCCGCCGACATGATCTCACCTCCCAGTTTTCCCGCCGCGCGCGAGAGGACGATCTCCCAAGCCTTCTCCCTTCCCAGCTCGCAGACCGCCACCAGCTTGGCGCGCGGGTTCAGCTCCTTTATCCTTCTCTCCAGCTCCAGCATCTCCCCGCCCGGCACGGCGCCCTCGCCGTTCAC
The DNA here is from genome assembly GCA_015711875.1 of Candidatus Solincola jinzensis. The sequence continues at coordinate 5,493 of JACVJG010000233.1, forward strand.
GACCACGGCATCCGCCTTCCCCAACGCAT
>MU158552.1:0-1000 GCA_015711875.1 Candidatus Solincola jinzensis
CTCCGTCATCCCTCGAGCTTTCCCGAAAAGCCGTGACCGTCGGAGGGATAGCCAGATCATTGTAGGGGAAAACGCGCCGGGGGAACAGGATGACGGGAACTGACGGAGATAAGCACCCTCTTGGAGAGGGCGGCATTCGCTCCGAGGCGATCCCCGAGGCCCTCGGCACGCCGGTGCTTCGGGAAGTCCCACGGGGTTCGCCAGCAGGCGCGAAAATAACGGAACGGAAAGCCCCTTTCGTAATGATCATCAGTATGGAAGGAACTGGAGCGATTGGCGCGCTTTATGAAGAGGTTTTCCCGGTAATGGTGAGCATGAGTATTTGAATGGGTGGAAGGAACTGGGACAAGCGGCACGCGTGCTGGAAAGGAACGACCGACAATGGCGGCACAGGCCACGCGAACAGGTCGCAACTGGTGTTCCGGGAGAGACGGCATCGCGGCAGGTAAAGGGCGTGGGTCCCGGCGCCACAACGACAAGCAACGGTAAGAGATGTGCGAAGGGCAAGGTGATGGAGAGATGAGCGGTCGGAAAAAGACGACAGTCATGGACGCGCGGGAGCCACGGGGAGCGTTTCCGCCGCGGGGGCGTTTCGGGGATTTCGGCGGGAGGTTCGTGCCCGAGACGCTGGTGGCGCCGCTGGTGGAGCTGGAAGAAGCATACAGGGAAGCGATGGAAGACCCCGCGTTCCGTGATGAGCTGGATCTTTACCTTCGTGATTATGCAGGGAGGCCCACCCCCCTCTACGAGGCGCGGCGCCTTTCCCAGGAACTGGGAGGGGCTGCCATATTCCTCAAGCGCGAGGATCTCTGCCACACCGGTTCCCATAAGATCAACAACACCCTGGGGCAGTGCCTGCTGGCCCGCCGCATGGGCAAACGCCGCGTGATCGCGGAGACGGGCGCGGGACAGCACGGTGTGGCCACCGCCACCGCCGCCGCCCTCCTGGGCCTGGAATGCGAGGTCTTCATGGGGGAGACGGACATGGCGCGCCAGGAGC
>MU158552.1:1010-2263 GCA_015711875.1 Candidatus Solincola jinzensis
TGCGCACCGGCTCACGCACCCTCAAGGACGCGGTGAACGAGGCTCTGCGCGACTGGGTGGCCTCCTCGGACCATACCCATTACTGTTTGGGCTCGGTGGTGGGCCCGCACCCCTTCCCCGCCATGGTGCGCGATTTCCAGTCGGTGATCGGACGCGAGGCGCGCCTTCAGCACTTGGAGCGCACCGGGCGCCTCCCCGACTGTCTGGTGGCGTGCGTGGGCGGGGGCAGCAACTCCATGGGGCTCTTCCACCCCTTCCTCTCCGAGGGGGTGCGCATGGTAGGTGTGGAGGCGGGCGGGACGGGCCCGGAGCCGGGGTGTCACGGAAGCACCCTCTGCCTGGGCTCGCCCGGGGTGCTGCATGGGGCCCGCTCATACCTGCTGCAGGACGAAGACGGGCAGATACTGGAAACCCATTCCATATCTGCGGGGCTCGACTACCCGGGCGTGGGCCCGGAGCATTCCTTCCTCAAGGAGAGCGGGCGGGCGGAATACGTGAACGTGAGCGACGAGGATGCCTTGCGCGCCGTGGACCTCCTCTGCCGCTGCGAGGGCATCCTCCCCGCTCTGGAGAGCGCCCACGCCGTGGCTTACGCGGCAAAGCTCGCGGCCGCCATGCCTAAAGGGACCTCCATGGTTGTCTGCCTTTCCGGACGCGGCGACAAGGACGTAGGTACGCTTATGAGATCGATGGGAGGTGCGTGATGAACCGCATCGACAAAGCGTTTGGGGCAGCCCCGCCCGGAGGCGCCCTGCTCATCGGCTATGCCACGGCGGGATTCCCGGACCTCCAGACATCCTCGCGCGTCGCCGCTTCCCTCCTCCGGCACTGCGACATCCTCGAACTGGGCATCCCCTTCTCCGACCCCGTGCTGGACGGGCCGGTGATCCAGGAGTCCTCCCGCCGCGCCCTGGAGGCGGGTTTGCGCGTGGGCGACGTGTTCGAGATGGCCCGGGAACTGCGTTCGGGCACGGACAAACCGCTCCTGGCCATGACCTACTACAACCCCGTACACCGCATGGGGCACAAGGCGTTCGTGGAGCGCGCCGCGCAGGCGGGCTTCGACGGCATCCTGGTCCCCGACCTCTCCCTCGAGGAGTCGGGGGAGCTGCGGTCAGAGGCCGATCGCCTCGGCCTCGCCACCGTGCTCTTCGCCTCCATGAGCACGCCGGTGGGGCGCCTGCGCGCCATCGCCGAGGCCACGCGCGGTTTCCTCTATTGCTTCGCGGTACAGGGCACCACGGGGTTGCGCG
>MU158552.1:2273-5458 GCA_015711875.1 Candidatus Solincola jinzensis
TAGACGAGGGGCTGCCGGCCTTCATGGACAGGGTACGCTCGTGCTGTCGGGCGCCCGTCGCTCTGGGCCTGGGCATCTCCAACCCTGAACAGTGCCGGAGGGCGGGCGAGCTGGCGGACGCGGTGGTGGTGGGAAGCGCGCTGGTGAGGGCGTGCATGGATGCTCTGGAATTGGGAGGTGACCCCGCGGCGTCCGCCGCCGCGTTGGCCTCCTCGCTGCGCGCCTCTCTCTTCCCCACCCGCGGGAAGGGAGCCGGCGCTTCCGCTCACAGTTGCCGGTAGCCGCCGGCAAAGACCTCAGGGTATACCGGCGACAACATCCCGTGATGTTCTATCTTTTTATCAGCGGGAAACGAGCCGGCACCTTCGCTCGCCATTATCTATAGGCGCGCACGAAGACATCCGGGTACGGCAGGAGACGTCAACTTACGATGTCCACTGTTATCCACGGGAAGAGGAAAGGGCGTTCGTGCTCATGCCCTAAAATATATACATATACGGGTGAAGATCTCCGGTGGCGAGCGCCGACATTACCATACGATGGCCCGTATAAGAACAGCCCGGGGGAGGGGAACAAGCAGTCCCTTCCATTGATCAAAACGAACGTGAGTCATAATTCCTGGGAGAGCTCCTGCGACCAGGCGGTAAAGCGGTTACTGGATACCGGTGCAGGGACGCTTGGAGGTGATAGGCGATGAGGCGCCAGATAACCTTTGTGGCCACGGCGGCCTTTCTTGTAGCGGCTTTCATCGCCGTGCCACCGGGATGCGGACCCAGCGGGCCCTCAGGCGGCCGCATCGACATAGAGGGGTACATCTCCAGCATGTGGGGTATGAGTGCTGACGCCGGGCCCCACGGCGTGCTGGGATCGATCCTCATAGACGGAGAGGACACTTCGGGGGCGGGACACGGAAAAGCGAGCGTGAACATCACGGATAAGACCCGTATCTGGGACATGACGGGGAGCGCGGCCAGGAGAGCGGCCTTTGAGGACCTGGAGGTGGGCCAGCGCGTGCAGGCCGCCTTCACCGGACCGGTTGCCGAGTCTTACCCCGTGCAGGCCACCGCAGGCGAGCTCATCATCGTCGAGCGCACCGGGGTGGAAGAGGTGCTGGAGCGATACCGGGGTGAATTGATGTCTATAAAGGGCGTTACCGGTTTCGGCATCACCGGCTTCGAAGGCGAGCCCGCCGTCCTGGTCTATATAGAAAGCGATGATCCCTCGCTGAAAGCGAGCCTCCCCTCCGAGCTCGAGGGCTACAAGGTGCTGGCCGAGGTGACCGGCCCCATCGAGGCTCTGCCCCGGTGATAAACCGCGGCGGCGCGTACGCCGATAAATCAACACGTAAGAGCGAAGAGAGCGCGATCCTGCCGAACCTGATGGAGCGTTGCGTAAATATGCTTCTGATGCATCATTCAAGGGCCAGGTCGGAGAGCGTGAAAACCAACCGGGACGGCAAGCCCGCCTTCGCCCTCCTCGCCCTTTTTACGGCCTTTTTCATCGCCGCTCTGTTCGCGGCCTGGTCGGGACCGGCCCGGGGGGATGAGGGAGAAGGCTTCAAGATCAAGGTCGCGAGCTCCGAAGGGGGCTCGCCCATCTACATCCCGGTGAAGGTTGAGGGCTCAAGGGTCAGGGGCACTTACGCCGGGCCGGCCACAGATCCCCTGGGACGGCCTTTGTCCGTGAGGCTTTCCTTCAGCGGGACAATAGACTCAGAGCATATCACGGGAAAACTGGTGAGCCACGCGGAGGAAACAGTCAACGGCCACACCACTATATACGACGGAGAGCTTGACGGAGTGGTGATGGCGATAGAGGGAGCTTATGCCAGCTCCGACTGGTGTGCCTTCACCAACCGCTATCGCGACGCAGAGACAGGCATGGGGGGATCCTATTCCTTCTCCTTGCAGTTCAGCGCGGACCTCACTCCGCTGCTGGATAGCGGTTACGAATTCCCCGCCCCCGAAACGGCGGCGGGCGAAGAAAGCGACGCCATATCCGGAGAAACGGGCGTTTCCGGGAGCGATGGCGGGGAAAGAGATGGGGGAAGCAAGCACAGTGCCGCCAGCGGCGCTGTCGCCTGCCTGCTGGCGGCGGCGGCCGCCGTGACCGCGCTCGTTTCCGCAAGCTGGAAAACGGCGGCCAGGGCCGCTTTAGCCATAGGCGGCCTTTTCTCGAGGCGACATCCCCCGGGCCTGGAGATCCCTCCCCCTCCCCCTTTACCACCCCCTCCTCCCGCCGTCACGCCCGAAAAGATGAGCCCGCCTGAAACCGCCTCCGCCGGGCAGGAAGCACTTGTCGAGGGAACGGATGGCAAAGCGAGGGAAGCGCCGGCCGGGCCGGAGGCGCGAACGGAACCCTCCAACGAAAAGAGATACGCGCCCCCGCCCCGGGAGGAAACGGCGGCGAGCCACCTGAAGGCGTGGGAACATGAGGGCCGGAGGTATATGAGCATGTTCGAGAGCGGACAGCTCACCTATGACGACTTCACCATGCTCAGGGCGTGGCGGCTATATGACAGGGTCCCCATGGAGGAGATCGAGATCAGGGCCAGGTTGATGTTGCTCAAAAACAGAGAGTACATGGATTTTTACAACTACGTGGCGGGCAAGATAACCGACAACGTCATAGAAGGGCAATTATGGGAACAGGCTTCAAGGTTGCACCCCGTGGCGACAACGGTATCGCAACTCAAGGACCTCGCCAGCATGCCTTATGAGCTCATCACCGGGTTCTACGAATATCAGGACGCCAGCGCCGCCGAGGCGGTGCTCAACGAGTACGTGAACTCCTATGTATTGAAGACGCCGGAAGCGGTGCAGAAAGCGCTCGAGGAGACGAACCGGAGCCTGGTGAAGAAGGTGCAGGAAAGCCAGGCGCTGAGCAAGAGGCTGGAGCGCGGCTACCGGTGGGAGAAAGGCGAGGCGAGGCCGCAAACCCCCTTAGAGCTGGAAGAGGCCGCCAGGTGGAATCCCCACCGCATCAAGGCGGACATCGACGCTCTGGACAAGGAGGCCAGGGCGCTCGAGTACAGGAGAAAGGCCCTTGACCTCAGGATGAAGACCATCAAGGGGGACTGGAAGCAGGTGGTTACGAGATGGGAGAGCCGCTAGCGTGGAGCGGCCACAGCATCAAGGCGGACATCGACGCTCTGGACAAGGAGGCCAGGGCGCTCGAGTATAGGA
>JACVJG010000237.1 GCA_015711875.1 Candidatus Solincola jinzensis
ACCAATCTATGTGGCGGTGAAAAACCTACAGCAGCTAAGGCCAGCAAGAGCGCGCCTCCATGTTTTGCGCTACCTGCGGCATGGAGAAAACGGGGCTCCAGTGAGACGAACGATATCGGGATCAAAGGCCGATCGCTCTGGCCATTACCTCTATTGCAGGCGGCTCTATCCAGGCTGGAACACGCCCAAGGCACCGGTGCCCCCCTCCTTGTCCGACCAGTATATGGCCCTTTCCACCACCAGGGGTTGGTCGGACCTCACCAGCACGGAGGCGTCACGCTCGGGGTCGACCTGGTTGGCGAACACCGTCTGGCGCGCCCCGGGCCCCACCTCGAGGGAGTATTCGTGACTGCTTCCATCCGGCCCCATGAAAGTCAAGCCCACATGGGCTACCTCTTCGCTGACGTTGGCCAGGAGCACGTACTCCTGGAAACCCCAGGCGGTGGTGCCCTCGGCGAGGTACCAGGTATAAGAAGCGGTCATGGACCCCTCGCTGCAATGCGCTCCCGCGCGTGACCTCGAGCCGCTCGGCCAGTACATGGCGCGCTCCGCGATCACCGGCACGTCGGACCTGAGAAACGTAGACACGTCGCTTCCCGGGACCACCTCCGCGACGTTGAGGGTATAGCGCGACAACGGCGGCACGCTGTAGAAATAGAGCACCTGGCTGCCGTCCGGCTTCATGAACTCGAAGGTCAGGTTGGCCGTGGAGGGGGCGGGGTTCTGCACCAGGACGTATTCCTCGAAGCCCCAGGCGGTGGTACCCTCGGCCAGGTACCAGGTGGAAGAACCCTCGGTGACCCCCAGGGTGGCATGCCCGACGTCCCTCCCACCCCAGTACATGGCGCGCTCCGCCACCACCGGCCGGTCGGCGTGCACGTGGGTGGAGACATCGCTGGAGGGCACGAGGGAGTTCACGTTTACGGTGAGGCGGGAGTAGGCAGGCATGTGGTAGGCGTGCTCCTGGGTGTCACCGCCGGGCTTCATGAAGGTCACCTGCAAAGATGCGGGGTCGGGGTTGGGGTTCTGCACCAGCACGTATTCCTCGAAGCCCCAGGCGGTGGTGCCCTCGGCCAGGTACCAGTCCTGCGCCGGGCGTGATTGCGAGTCATTGCGGTACACGGTCACCTTGCCATCTCCGCTGGAGGAGAAAGAAGTCCCGGACGCCACCGCCCGCACGGTTATCTCGCTGGCCCCCGTCCCCAGCTCGGAGAGGTCCCATGAACCGAAGGTGTGGCTGACGGAGCTCGCCGGAACGGGTAGGGCATAGCTGTCAACCAGTTCCCCGTTCACCCACAATTCCAGGTCAGTGATATTCGCCCCGTTCACTTTCGCGCTGGCGGCCACCTTGCCCGAATCCGGGTATGAATACCCCGGTGGGCTGGTGATGGTGACCACGGGCGATCGCAGCGAGGCGCTGGCGTCCAGCAGGCCCCAGCCATAATACTGGTCGTATCCCGGCGACCCGAGATCGCGGGCACCGCTCCTCAGGCGTTGCCATATCTCCTCCGTGGATGCACCCGGGTACTGCGCCAGCAGCAGCAAAGCCGCGGCTGACACGTGCGGGGTGGCCTCGGAGGTGCCAGACCCGCGTTTGTAACCCCCTCCAGGCACGGGGCCTATGATCTGCTCTCCCGGCGCCACCAGGTCCACGCTGGAATTGTGATTGGAGAAGTAAGAGCGATCGCCGGATTGGTCCGTGGAACCCACTCCGATCACGTGTGGGAGCCCGGCGGGGTAATTCATCCTCTCATCCCCCTCGTTTCCGGCCGCCGCCACCATCACGCAGCCGCGGGAATGGGCGTAAGCGACTGCCTCCGCCAGCTCCTGGGAGTATACGGCGGAGGTGAGGCTCATGTTTATGACCTCCGCGCCGTAATTGGCCGCATGCATGATGCTGTTCACCACGCTTTCCAGGTCTCCCTCGCCTTTCACTCCCAGGGCCTTGAGGGGCATGATGCGGGCCCGCCAGTCCAGGCCGGCCAGGCCGGTCCCATTGTCCGAGTTGGCGCAGGCCATCCCCGCCACCATGGTGCCGTGGCCGTTGTCGTCCCAGGGGTCGGGATCCCGGTTGAAATAATCCCATCCCCCGTCGCGGCGCCCGGAAAGGTCGGGGTGGGTGTAATCCATCCCCGTGTCCACCACCGCCACCGTGAGCTCCGCGGAGCCCCTCTGCAGATCCCACGCCGCCGGCGCCCTCACCCCGTACTCCCCGCGGAGGTTCCACTGCTGGATGTAGAGGGGGTCGTCGGGCACGGTCTCCGCGGCGCGGAAGACGGTGTTGGGCTCCGCCAGCCTCACCAGGGGCGAGGACAGCAGCCGCCTCGCGGCCTCCAGCTCATCGACTCCCGGGAGGAGGCGCAGGCGCACCGCCGGCGCCGCCGGTTGCCCCTCGAGGAGAGCGGCGGCCGCTGCCTGCACCGGCTCCAGCATCCACGCGAAATCCCTACGTAGCACATCCAGACTCTCGCGGGAGGGCCGCTCGAGCATCACCACCACTTCCCCCGGCCGGTACCCGCTTTCCGGGTAATTGGCGGCCGTCAACCTGCCCATGAGGGTGGATTTCGCCCCGCTGTTTATCCGTCCGAGCATGGGCTTGCCCGTTGATCCGGCCGACGCTAAGGGAAGGCCCGCCGCCATGCATGCCAGGCAGGCGACAAACGTAAGGAGCGCCGTTTTTCCGCATCTTCCCGCCAGCCCGTTCACTTCATCCCGCTTCCTTTCTCCCCCCTTCTCCTCATCCGCGCTTCAGTCCCCAGTCTCATATCGGCAAAGGTCGGACGATCATGCCTACCCGCGTCGAAATGCCGGCCTCCATGATCTCAGACATGCTGGCCTCCAGCGGGGAGATGAGAACCCGCCGGATCGCCGTCCCCACATCGGCGGGCAGGCGAGCGTTTCCGGTTTCATGGCCGAGCCACTCTTTTCCACGCCTCCCCACTCTCCAGGGATCAAGCCGGGTTAACTCGCCATTCCTGTTCCTTTTCCTCTCTACGTTTAACGGTCCGGAGTCCGATATATTGCGCTCTTTTCACATCCATAAAGCCAAGGGAATATCGGCATCAAAGCGACCTCGGGAGGCGAAGGCGTAAGGGTCGCGCCGCCTCCGCCCGCCGTGGGTAGAAGAGCTGCCATTCCCACGCGCTCTCACCCGTCTCGACCCAGCCGATCGTCCGAATGATCCCATGTTAAGGCCATTAGCGACCCTGGCAACGCAGATCTGTCCCTGTCTACCCCGAGCCCGCTTTGCGACCCGTGGCGACCACGGATGTGCTCGGACCTCCGCCACCCCGCCCGGGTCGGCGCCAGGAAGGGTGGACCATGGCCACGCATCCCCTTCCTTTACCTCCTCGACGACCGGGGCCCGGGGCATCAGTCCACCGTCTCCCTGCGTATATCGGCGCCCAGAGAGGATAGCTTTTCCTCCAACCTCTCGTAACCGCGGTCGATGTGATGGATATCCAGGACATGCGTCTCCCCCTCCGCCGCAAGTCCTGCGAGGACAAGGGCCGCTCCGGCGCGAAGGTCGGGAGCGCTCACCTCCGCCCCGCTCAGCCTCCCCACACCCTTCACCACGGCGTGATGGCCTTCGATGGTGATATCGCACCCCATGCGGTTGAGCTCATCCACGAACATGAAGCGGCTCTCGAAGACGTTCTCGGTGATCACGCTGATCCCCTCCGCCAGGCTGAGGAGTACCATCATCTGGGGCTGCATGTCGGTGGGGAAGCCGGGGTAAGGGAGGGTGGCCAGGTCCACGGAACGGTAAACGCCACCGCCCTTGACCTTTATGCCTTCCCCCATCACCTCTATACCCACCCCCGCGTCGCGCAGCTTCTCCAGCGGCATCCCCAGGTGTCCGGGGTCCGCGCCCTCGATCAACACCTCCCCACCCGCCACCGCGGCGGCCACCGCCAGGGTCCCCGCCTCGATACGGTCCCCGATAGCGGTGTGCACGGCCCCGCGCAGCGGCGTGGGCCCCGTGACCTCCACCACCGGGCTGCCCGCTCCCTCTATGCACGCGCCCATGGAAACCAGGAAGGAGATGAGGTCCTGTATCTCGGGCTCGCGGGCGGCGTTCTCTATGCGTGTCACGCCCTCCGCCCCCACCGCCGCCATCACCAGGTTCTCGGTGGCGCCCACGCTGGGGAAATCGAGGACGATATGCGCCCCCCTCAGCCGGGAGGCACGGGCATGCACGTAGCCATGCTCGGTGGTTATCTCCGCGCCCATCTCCGCCAGCCCCTTGAGGTGCATGTCTATCTTGCGCGAGCCGATGTTACACCCACCGGGTATGGCGACCCTCGCCTCGCCCCAGCGCGCCACCAGGGGACCCAGGACGATGATGGAAGCGCGCATGCGCCTGACCAGGTGATACGGCGCCTCCCGGGACGCGAACTCCCCGGCCTTGATGCGCAGCGATCCGTCGGTCCTCTCCACCTCCGCCCCCAGGTGCTGCAGCACCTCGGACATTATCTCGACGTCCGCTATACGCGGGGCGTTATGTATCACGCATTCCTCGGGGGTGAGCAGGCTGGCGGCCATGAGCTTGAGCACTGAGTTCTTGGCCCCGCCCACGCGCACCTTACCCCGCAGGGGCTTTCCTCCCGTGACCACGAACTTGCTCTCTCCCATAACAAGGAGATGATATCACCCGCGACTCCGCCACCGACAGCCCGGCATCGGCTCGCTCAAGGAAAAAGCTCTCTGGTATGATCGCGTCACGCAAAGCTCTGAGGCTCCTGAAGAACGTCTGTTTCGATTATCTCCCATGAATGATGAGCCTCCGGGATGAGCACCCCAGGCATCATCTCGAGACTATGGCGACGCTGTCCGGAAAAAAGCAGGCAACACATGGCGGAACGACCATGCGCATCGCCAACGCTGGATGCGACTGGGTGGCCACGTCGGGCGGCATCGACGCGGGCATCCAAGCCGTGCGGGATCCGGGGAACGTCGTGACCATAACCGGTTGCGGCTTCGGGGAAGCGCGGGGGGCGGGCACTGTGATCTTCGATGCAAACCCGGCACAGGATATCTTATAGTGCCTATCCTGGGCGCGTCACCGCATGGTGGCAAGAATCCCCTCCTTCGAGCCAGGAAGAAGTCGGTCGCGATAATCCCTCCCCTGCGTCATCTCTGCCTATCGGCGCCGAAGATCACCGCCACCGACTGGTTTAAGTCGGTAACGGTAAGCGCCTCATACGGCAACTCCGACCGTTCGGCTTTCACGCACCTTGGCCTCTGCGCGATCGCAGTGACCCTCGGCAGGCGACGCAGCGCACCCTGGCCCTGAACCTGGAGGTAACCGGAACCGGCCTCGAGCCCGGCGCCAGGGTGGAGATGAAAAGGGGCGATGCCCTCCTCGTGGCCACAACGTGCAGGTGACGTCGAATAGGCGCCTCACCCGCAGCTAGGGCTCTTCGTCGTAGAGCCCGGCGCCCATAGCCTGGCGGTAA
>JACVJG010000238.1 GCA_015711875.1 Candidatus Solincola jinzensis
CTACGGCATCTGGCCGGGTTTTCAAAAACTAGGGCCTGTTACCCTCTATATCTTCCTCGTGACCACGGTTTCCATCCTGCTCCGCAAATACATGCGGAAGTGGTGGAGGGCTATACACCGCCTGAATTACGCTGTCTTCACCGTGGCCATGGTGCATGCCTTCCAGGTGGGCACTGACCTGAAGGCCACGACGTTCCTGGACGTGGTGCTCTTTATATACGCGGGGTTGGCAGTGGCCGGTTTCGCCTACCGCGCCCAGCTCGAGATGCGCGGGCGCCTGAAAAAGAGGGCGGGTGGATCTGCGGAGACAGACCTCGGCGATGTGTCGCCAAAGGAAGAGTAGCTCAGCGCATCAAGCCACTCCCGTGGTTCTCTGGTTCGAGACCGAGGCAAAGATTCACTCTCACGGTCGCTCTCTCCGAACTGCCGGACAAGGCGCATATAGCCTTTGTCATAACAGATGGAGATCGTCACGCCACGATCCTCTCTGCCGTTGTTGGGAAGGGAACGATGCCTCACGTCGCGAGAGGTTAAGGAGTCCCGGTCTATTCGATCGCTTAAAGCAGGCGGGCGTCTCCATATTCCAGCGTCCTCTCTCCTCCAGCCTCCACCGGACAACTGAGGGGATCCCCTCCGCGCAACCCCTGAAGTGGGCATATGAAGCTCGTAAGAGCTGGAGCGCCTGATCCGCAAGCTATTCGCTGTTTTATCTGTTATAATCGTTCTGCCTAAGCGCGACTTCATAAAGTCAATGCGGCCAGGGACGTGAAAGCATAGTCGAAGCACCTAACGCAGCAGGGGACATGGACGCGCTGAAGATATCGATCGTAGTCGCTTACGTGGCGGTACTCCTCTATATCGCCTTGCACGGCGCGCGCCGCACCCGTTCTACCTCGGACTTCTTCCTCGGCGCCAGGAGCATCGGGCCCTGGATATCCGCTTTTGCCTATGGGACCACTTATTTCTCCGCCGTCCTCTTCGTCGGCTACGCGGGCAAGCTGGGGTGGTCTTACGGATTCGGCACCCTGTGGATCGTAGCGGGAAACGTGCTCGTGGGCACCCTGCTGGCCTGGGTTCTGCTGGCGCACCGCACCCGGCGCATGACCACGCGCATGAACGCCCTCACCATGCCGGAGTTCCTGCAGGCGCGCTACGAGAGCGTCGCCCTGAAGCGTTTCTCGGCCGTGGTGATATTCCTTTTCCTCCTGCCCTATTCCGCCTCCGTTTATATGGGGCTCTCCTACCTTTTCGAGAACGTCCTGGGCATCGATTACAACCTCGCCCTCGTCGTGATGGCCGCCCTGACCGGGATATATCTGGTAACGGGAGGATACTTCGCCGTTACCCTGACCGATTTCGTGCAGGGCTCCATCATGCTCGCCGGCTCGTTCCTGCTGGTGGTCTTCGTGCTCTCTAAAGCCGGGCAGGCGAGCGGATCCGGGATCGCCGGAGCATTCGAGGCGGTTCGCGGAACGCAGGTGCCTCAACCACCCTCCGGCCCTCCAGGTTGGCTGGGGCTGCTAAGCCTGGTGGTCCTCACTTCGTTGGGACCCCTGGGCCTTCCTCAGATGGTGCAGAAATTCTACTCCATAAAAGGTGAGCCGGTGATCAAGAAAGCGGCCGTGGTCTCCACCGCCTTTGCACTGATCTGCACCTTCGGCGCCTATTTCTCCGGGGCCTTCACGCGCGTCTTCTTCTCCGCCGAAAAGGTGAAGGAGATCGGGGCCGACAACCTCATGCCCGTGCTCATCAACGACTTCCTGCCCGCCGCCCTTACCATCATCATCCTTCTGCTCATCCTGTCGGCCTCCATGTCCACCCTTTCCTCCCTGGTGCTGGTCTCCAGCTCCGCCGTGGCCATCGATCTGCTGGGAGGCGAAGATAGGCTGGGCGAGAAGGGAAGCACCCTGCTTATGAGGACGCTATGCGCCGTATTCGTGGGGATCTCGCTGCTCATAGCCCTCAAGCCCTGGACTTTCATCGTCAACATGATGGCTTTATCCTGGGGAACGGTGACCGGCGCCTTCATCGCCCCCTATATCTATGGCCTTTTCTGGAAAGGGGCGACGCGGGCTGGCGCCTGGGCCGCCATGCTGTCCGGTATCGCCTGCTCCCTCGGGCTCTCCATCGGCCTCTCCGCGTGGTGGGCCGGCAAGGTGGGACAATCCTTCTCGCTGAGCACGCCCTGGGTCCCCTTCGCGGGCGCGGTTTCCATGCTGCTGCCCCTGGCGATCCTTCCCATGGTGTCGTTGATGACCCGCAAGCCATCCGTAGAGGCTCTAGAACTCGCCTTCGGAGAGGCCGAAGAGTCCTGACGCCACGCAGAGAAAACAGGCCACCGAAAACGTATCAACCCCTGAAATATGACGTTGTCGATGGCCAGCAAGGGTCTGGGGTCGACGGCATCGGCTTCCGAAAGCGATCAAACCAGGCCTTCCCGTGTTTCCCAGAAAAAAGATCTTGCATCTCGTACAGCAAGCGGGCCAAAACGGGGTGGGCAACATCATCCGCTCATCCAAAATCGGGAAGGATATCCTGGATCCCTTCCGGGTTCGCTACTTAACAGCGAAAATGGGTCCCGAGCCGAACCGGCTGTACGGCTTACTCCTCACAATAAATAAGCCGGCTCCCCCATCATTCACGATCACTTTACGCCGCCCAGACAATAGCCCACAGAGACCGTGAAAGGGAGAACAACATCTCTTGAGATACACCATCGAGCTCATCGAGGTCTGTAGATCTCCAAAGGGACTAACGCTGGGGTCCAGCGAATCTAACCCAGCCTATTTTGGGCCTCCTAGTACCGTCCGCCTCTCTCCCACCCCGCTTGCCTTCGTGAAATGAGGGAAGGACAGCGCCGCCATGGGGTTGAAAGCAAGGACATGAAAGGTGTTTTCGGTCGCGCGCGCTCGGCGTCGCATGCCGTCAGGCGATCCGCTACGGGGGCGTGGAGGGAGTTCCAGCGCAACAACGGCCCTCAAGCCGCCGCCGCCTTCGCCTTTTTCTGCTTCCTCTCCCTGCTGGCCCTGCTCTTCTTCTCCGGCGCGGTGCTGGGCATGGTGCTCAAAAGCCACCCGCAATTCCTCCAACGCATCCTCGATTATATAGCCGAGAACTCCCCGGGGTTGAAAGGCACCGTCTCCGACGCCCTGCAGGCCTCCATAAACATGAGGGGGTTGCTGAGCGTGGGCGGCGCCCTCGGCCTTCTCTACACCGGCACCAAGGTTATCGATTCGTTGCAGATCTGGCTTTGCGGGATGTGGGGCGCCGAGAGCCCGCGCTTCCTTCGTCGCAAGGCGAAAAGCCTCGTCATCCTCGCTTTTATCACCGTCATGGCACTGCTGGGGTTCGCTCTCCATGCCGGCTTCCTGATCGCCGGCAGATGGCAGGGATGGCTCAACATCTTCGCGGGCTTCTTCGCCTTTATCCTCTCCATGCTCACCTTCTTCGCCACCTCGCTCTTCATCTACTCCTACGGGGTGGAAAGCGATCTCGGCTGGCGGCGCGTATGGAAGGGGGCTCTTTTCGCCGCTCTCCTCGTCAATCCCATGCAATTGCTGCTGGCCTGGTACTACTCCAATCTCGGCCACTTCTCGGCCGTGTACGGCTCCTTCGCCGGCGTGGCGCTGACGGTGATCATCATCTACTACACGGGCTATATAATCTTTTTCGGGGCGGCACTTAACCTCTCCCTGGAGGGGGCCCCGGAGGCAACGGAATCCGAATGCCTATGCGCCTCTGAAAGCGGGGAGTGAGCATAATAACTTCCCGCTCTTTGAGGGCGCTATAACAGGAGCGCATGCCACCTGCTGGACATGCGGGGAGGATATACTGTGGCGGCAATGATGCCATAATATGAGCGGGCCTGTATGCTGGGACGGACGTTCTTGTCCCGCCGATAAACGTACGTTATGGACAGGTAGTCGAAATCATGGAGGTTCCGGGTATCGAGGTATTGTTGTCGTTGGTGTGTTCCCTGTCCGACTGCAGGCGAAAAAGAATGCTGCCCGTGGGAAAAGGAGGCAGAGGAAGGGGGATGGAGGATGGAAGAGCTTACGGCTTACATGCATAAGCTGGTGGATAACGCGGTTAGAGAGATCGGGCCGCGGGAATCCTGTAGCGAGGCGGAAAGGCGCCTGGGGCGCCTGTTCGCGGAGGAGATAAAGCCGGCCTGCGAGCGCGTGGAGACGGAGGAATTCACCTGTGCCCCCAAGGCATTCCTGGGGTTCTTCCCCTACCTGGTGTTGCTCTACCTCGCGGGGGTGGCGCTGTATTTTTTCCTCCCCCCGCTGTCGTTGATCCTTTCCGCCCTCGGCATGGGGGTGCTTTTTTTCGAGGTCATACGCTATCGTGAGCTTATCGACCCCTTTTTCCCCAAACGCAGGGGGGAAAACGTGGCCGGATTCGTCAAGCCGCGGGGAGAGACGAGAAAACGCGTCATCGTCTCCGCCCACCTCGACTCTGCTTACGAGTTCAAGGTGTGGTACTGGTTGAAGGGGCTGGCCGTGCCGGCAATGGCGCTGGCCTTCCTTGCTCCCCTGCTCCTGCTGGGAGCGAGCCTTGCCCGCACCATCGCGGACTCGAGCGGCATGCCTGATAATGCGGCCTTCACCGCGCTGGGCATCGCCTGCGTGGCCCTCTCACCACTGGTGGCTCTCTTCGCCTTCTTCCACACCGGGGACGTGGTCCCGGGAGCCATGGACGATATGGCGGGCGTAGCCGTGCTGGCCGGGCTGGCACAGCACTTCGCCGCGGCGGGAGCTGGCGAGGACTTTTACCCCCAGAACACCGAAGTGATCCTCCTGGCTCTCTCCTCCGAGGAGGCCGGCCTCAGGGGCGCCAAGCGCTATGCCGCCCGGCATAAAAAGGAGTTCACGCGTGTTCCTACCTACGCCATATTCCTCGACGGCATATACGACGAGAGTTTTCTCACCGTCTTCAGGAAGGAGCTGTGGTGCGGCGCGAAGATGGACCCCTACCTGGTGAGCCTGGCCGAGGACGCCGCGGCGGCCTGCGGTTACCCCATTAAGAACACCGTGATGGCGGTGGGGGCCACCGACGGCAGCGCCTTCGCCCGTGAGGGCATAGCTTCGGTTTCCATCTGTTGCCAGGACTCCAGCCGCCTGGTGCCTAACTACCATACCCGCCACGACACCATAGAGTTCGTGCGGCCACAATCCCTGAAGGTCACCCTGCGCCTGGTGCTCGAGATGCTGCGCCGCATCGACGCCTGAGCAGCGAGGCGGGCCCTCCCATCTCGCGCACCCACCCCGGGAAGGTCGCGGCCATGTCGCGCAGGGCCATGACCCAGAAGCCCACGGAGTAGAACACGCGACCGTCCTCGCTCCCTGAGAAGACGGCGGCGTAATGGTCCACCACGTTAGGCTCCTCTTTCTGCTTGCGCATGGTCGCCATATCGAAGAAGAAGCTCGGCTGCAGGTGGTT
>JACVJG010000239.1 GCA_015711875.1 Candidatus Solincola jinzensis
CTCAGTGACCTCCACCCTGGGATAGGGCACGATCACCGCCGATACCGCCTCCATCCAGTACTCGTCGGGAAGGCCGATCACCGCTACCTGCATCACCTTTTCGTGCTTGAAAAGGATGTCCTCCACCTCCTTGGAGGCCACGTTCTCCCCCCCGGTCTTGATCATGTCCTTCTTGCGGTCCACGAAGTAAAGGAAACCGTCCTCGTCAAAGCGTCCCAGGTCGCCGGTGTGCAGCCACCCGCCCCGCAGGGTCTCCGCCGTCTTGTCCTCCAGCTTGTAGTAACCTTTCATCACCGAGGGGCTGCGCATGACGATCTCCCCCACCTCGCCTACCGGCACCTCGTTGTCGTCGTCGTCGAAGATCTTTATCTCCACCCCGGTGTGCGGGCGCCCGATGGAGTCGATCTTGTTCTCGAAATCCTCGGGCTGCAGGGTGGAGCCCAGGGGCGTGGACTCCGTCTGGCCGTAGTAATTCCTCCACTCCGAGTCCGGGAACATGCCCTTCCACTGCTGCAGCAGGGGCACGGGCATGACGGCGCCGAAGGAGATGAACTTTTTGAGCGACGAGAGGTCGTAGGAGTCGAAGTTCGGCATGGATGGCAGTATCTGGTAGAGAGTCGGGGGATAGACCCAGTAGGTTACCCTCTCCTTCTGGGTGAGCTCCAGGATCTCCACCGGGTTGGGCGCGTATTCCAGCACCAGCTTGGCCCCCAGGTTCATGAACTCCAGCAGCAGGTACTTGCCCGCCACGTGGTAGAGGGGAATAGAGAGCAGGGCCACGTCGTCCTTGCTGATACCCAGGTCCGCGATCCCGCTCATGAGGGTGTTGAAAAAGTTCTTGTGGGTGTTCATGACCCCTTTGGGGAGGGCTTCCGTGCCGCTGGTGTACATGAGCGAGCACATGTCCTCGTCGTCGGTCTCCACCATGGGCTCGGAAACGTCCTCGGTGGCGGCGAAAAGCTCGTCGATGTTCAACCATCCCTCGGGCAGGGGGGTATCCGGCGCGGTAATGGGGATGATGCCGAACTTCTCCACGCTCTTGAGTTTGGGGGCTGCCTCCAGGACGGTGTTCGCAAGAACGTCCTCGGCGAAGAAAAGGCGTGACTCGGCGTTGTTCACGATATACTCGATCTCCGGAGGCTTGAGCATGAAATTGAGGGGATTGATCACCGCACCGATCTTGCAGGCGCCCATCCAGGAATAGATGTACTGCAGGCAGTTGTGGGTCATAAAGGTGATGCGGTCTCCCCTCTTGATGCCGAGGCCCTCGAAAACATGGGCCATGCGACAGCAGTTCTCGTTGAGCTCCTTGAAGGTGATCTCGCGGTCCCCGTAAACGAGAGCGACGCGGTTGGGATACTTTGCGGCGGTGCGCTTGGGAATATCGCCGATGTTCATCCTGGGCATGATGTTCTTGCGATGCTTTCGCGGTCTGTCATCTCGCTCCCCTCCTCGCTGTGAGCATGCTAGCGGGCGCCGGCCCGACATCCGAAGCAATACGGTTATAGCACCGCGACCTTTCCCGGAGTGCGCGACTGCACCGGCGCAGGCGTCCATGAAAGCTCTGTTCTCCACCTTTTCCGGTAAGCGAGCCAGGCGCCCATGACCGCAATATCTCACGATCTCGCTGCCTGCCGGCCTCTTTCCTGACGTTCGACCGCATGCCCGCCTGGCTTGCCTGAAACGCGCGGGGAGACGCGCTTTGCAAGCCCGCGAGCGGCCGCTATACTTTACGCGAACACGTAAATGAGAGGTGGTCAAGAGCATGGAACCCGAAGAGGACTTCGATTTCCTCGCCATCGAGATGTTCAACGTCAACCTGGCCATAACCCGCATGAGTCTGGCGTCCATCCACGCTGCAGAGGGCAAACTGGACGCGGCCATCGAGGAATACACCCGGGTGCTGGAGTTCGACCCCAATCTCTACCTCGCCTACCTCAATCGCGGCCAGGTCTTTTTGCGCAAGGGGGAGCGGGAGCGGGCGCTGGAGGACCTCACGCGAGCCATCAACCTCGAGCCCGGGGTGGCCATCACCTACATCTACCGCGGCGACCTTTTCTTCAAACAGGGGAACATCGCGGCGGCGCGAAGGGATTACCGCAAGGCGTTGGAGATATCGCCCTCCTTCGAGGTGGCCGCCGAGCGCATGGAGCTGCTGCGAAAAGCGCGCCGAAAAGGATCAACCCGCGGGAGCTGATCGGAGATCGGGTTCCGCTGTTGTTTGCATAGAAAAAGCCCACCCCAAGGCGTAAAGCAGTCGCGTATCTGTTGTCGAAAACAGGCGAGTAAGCCATCGGAAAACCTGGTCATCTAAATGAATTCAGGATGAGAGAAAATGTGATTCGCCATTGTTGATCCAGTGCCGTTCCTTAAAGCCCTGGCTTCGCGGGGCGACCTGAAAGGGATAACCTATAACCGACTCGCGAAAAAGGCTTCGATCGTCGCGGGGCTGTTCATGCCGTGGGCCGAAAGAGTGGCCTTCGACGGCCGGTCTCGCTTTTCCCCTTCAAGACTTCAGGCGTGGTAGAGAGGGGACATGCGGCGCAGCTCCTCGATGATGGGAGGGAGCGTATCAAGCACGTAATCGACGTCCTCCATGGTGTTTTCTCTTCCCAGAGTCAGCCGCAGGCTCCCATGCGCCTCCTCAGGCGGGATCCCCAGGGCTAGGAGGACGTGGGAGGCCTCACCGCTGACCGAGCTGCACGCGGAACCAGTGGAGGCGGCAATGCCCTGGAAGTCCAACTTCAGACAGATGGCCTCGCCCTCGATAAAGTCGAAGAGCACGTTCACGTTGTTGGGCAGCCTGCGCTCTCGATCCCCGTTGAGCCTGGTATGGGGTATACGCTCAAGGATGCCGTCGATGAGGCGCTCCCGCAAGGGAAGGATGCGCTGCGACCTCTCCTTCCATTCCCGCTCCGCCAGTCCCATGGCCACGCCGAAGCCCACGATGCCGGCCACGTTCTCGGTGCCCGAGCGCATGCCGCGCTCCTGTCCTCCGCCCAGCATCAGCCCCTTCACGCGCGTTCCCCTGCGGATATAGAGGCATCCGACTCCCTTGGGGCCGTACAGCTTGTGGGCTGAGAGGGAGAGCATGTCCACGCCCAGGCGGTCCACGTTCACATCCAGGGCCCCGGCGGTCTGCACCGCGTCGCTGTGCAGGTAGACGCCGGCCTCCCTGCATATTCCCGCTATCTCCTCCACCGGCTGCACCGTCCCTACTTCGTTATTGGCGTGCATCACCGACACCAGCACCGTGGAAGGCGTGACCGCCCTGCGCACCTCCTCCGGGTCCACTATTCCGGACCCGTCCACCCTGAGGTAGGTGACCTCGTGTCCCATACTTTCCAGAAAATGGCATGGTTCCAGCACCGCGTGATGTTCGATACGGGTGGTTACCACGTGTGCCCTCTCCCTCCCGGAAGCGAGCACCACGCCTACTATGGCCAGGTTGTCCGCCTCCGTGCCGCCGCTGGTGAAAACGATCTCGGAAGGGTCAGCTCCCAGTGCCTCAGCCACCCGCGCGCGCGCCTCCTCCACCGCCTTGCGCGCCTCACGGCCCTCGCCGTAAATGCTCGAGGGGTTGCCGAAACGCTCCCCCAGGAAAGGCAACATCGCCGCCGCGACCTCAGGGTGTACGGGTGTGGTCGCAGCGTGGTCCATGTAGATCCTGCGCATCTCCATCATCTCCATCCCCGGCACTAGGCCGCGCCTGAACCGCATGCGTCATATACACTACAGGATTATATATAATCATGGCATGGCTTACGTGACCAACGAAATGATAGCGGAGATGGAGCGGAAATACGGCTCTCCTCGCCATCTCCACCTGTGCTTCGAGATCCTGCCCCCGGAGATGAACATGCTCCAGGGCTCCAAAAAACATGATCGCAACCACGATGTCACGGTCTTTATCTTCAAGGACCGTTCCTACCGCGAGTTCGCCGCCATCGCCAAACACATGTTCCCCGCCGGAGCCTACCGCGCTCCCAGCGGGGCGGCCAACCCGGGAGAGGACCTGGAAACGGGCACCATCAGGGAGGCCAGGGAAGAGACAGGCCTCGAGATAGCGTTGGACCGTTTCATACTGCACATCCACGCGCGCTTCACCTGCGGGCCGGTGGCGGAGAACTGGAGGAGCCTGGTCTTCACCGCCACGCGCGCGGGGGGAGAACTGCGCCACCAGGACGAGGAAGAGATCAGGGAGACCAAGTGGGTTACCCTGGAGGAGCTACAGGGGCCCATAAGGGAGGAACTGCTGGCCACCGGCATGGGGCTCTTCGCCTACCGCGTAGCCCTGCACGACGCCTCGGTGGAGGAGATCCTGAAGCTGCGCGACGGGTAGAGGCCAGCTGCGCCCATAATGCTTACAAAAGGCGGCGAGGATGACATTGAGGCCTTCATGCTCACCATCTCACATGGATAACCCTAATCCCGATAACACCTGCAATCGATACCTCCTCCAACTTCATCTCCTATAGCCCGATTCCAAGGTCACGCTAATAGTCTGGATGTTTCCGGCAATTCCACTGCGAAACATAATCCGATAAAATAAGGCAAGTCGGCGAGGGAACGCAAAAGGAGGGGGACCGCGCCTCATGAACAAGGAATTCCAGGAATACGAGGGTCTTATCAACCGCGTCGCGGGCATATTCGGGGTGCTGAAATACTTCCCCGACGACATGAGCGACGAGGAGGTCGAGGGGTTCCTGCACGTGCTTCCGCAAGACGTGGCCAATACCCTTACGGCCATGCTCGCCCCGCGGCGCGTGCGCAAGGTCAGCATCGCCTGGCTCAAGTGCCTGCAGGAATGGTTCGACGGCGCGCTGGCGGCGAAGAAGGAGGGCAGGAAGCTCATCCTCGCGCCCTTCAACTTCCCTCCCGAGTTCGTGCGCTGCTTCAAGAACGCGTATCCCCTGACCAGCGAGGTGCTGTCCACCGCCGGGGTCGTGACCCTGGAGGGGCAGGGCGAGAGGTACTGGGATTTCGCCATGGGGATGGGGATCCCCGACTACCTCTGCTCCTCCAACACCATCGAGCTCGGATCGATGCTCACCCTCGCGGACCTGGAGCCCGACGCCATCATCTCCGCGGCTCCCGGCAGCTGCGACGCGAACTCCAAGATGCACGAGCTGGCGGCGCGCACGCTGGGAATACCGCAGTTCCTGCTGGAAAAGCCCGTGGACGACTCCGCTAAGGGGAGAAAAGCGTACGAGAACAACGTCAGGGCACTGGCGCGTGAGCTGGAGGAGTTCCTCGGCGAGGAGCTGGACGAGGATTGGATGCGCTCGGTGCTGGAGAAGGCCAATCAGGCCACGGAGCTCTACTTCGACCTCTTCGAGCTGCGCAAGGCGCGTCCCTGCCCTTGCCCCAACCTTTTCCCCATGTATG
>JACVJG010000240.1 GCA_015711875.1 Candidatus Solincola jinzensis
ATCCGCAGGTACCTGGCGAAGGCCACGCCGGAGTGCGCGTTTCTGGGAGAGGAAAGCGGGCGTGCGGGCTCGCAAGCGCGTGCCTGGGTGGTGGACCTGAAATACGGTCACCATGGATCGGCTTTCCTGCGCGAGGCGGGAAGGAGAGGGGCGAAGACCGCTGACGGAGCCGGGATGCTTCTGCACCAGGCGGGTATCTCCTTCCGCCTGTGGACGGGCATGGAGCCGCCGCTGCAGAAGATGCGCGCAGCGCTAGAGCGAGCGGTGGGGAGGCCGGGATGAAGTAAAAAGGGACGGAACCTATGCAGAAGCCGAAAAAGGAAAAACTGGGACAGATATTAATAAAGAACCGCATCATCACCGAAGAGCAGTTGGAGCAGGCGCTGGCACGCCAGCGGGAGACGGGAGAATCTCTGGGCAGGGTGCTCATCGACATGAAGATGGTGAGCGAGGGTGCCCTGACTTCGATACTTGCCAGGCAGATAGGCCTGAAATATGTGGACTTGGCGAATTACGATGTGGATATAGCCGCCTCGTCGCTGGTGGACGCGGAGGTCGCCAGGCGCTACTCGCTTATACCCGTTGGCTTCGAGGGGGACAAGCTTCTGGTGGCCATGGCCGACCCCACCAACGTGTTCGCGCTTGACGATATCCGCATCATGACCGGCATGGATATAGAGCCGCTGGTGGCTACTAAAGAGGACATCATCTCCGCCATCAACCGCTATTGCCGCACCGAAACGGATCTGGACATAAGTACTGATGATATGGCCAAGGAAGCAAGCGAGCCGGGAGAAGAAGCGGAGGCGGAAGACGCGCCTATCGTGAAATACGTCAACCTGCTCATAAGCGAGGCGGTGAATGACAGGGCGAGCGACGTGCACATAGAGCCCATGGAAAACGACGTGCGCATAAGATACCGCATTGACGGAGTGCTTCATGAGATAAGGAGAAACCCCAAAGCCATACATTCGGGAGTGGTGGCCAGGATAAAGGTAATGGCGGATATGAACATCGCCGAGAAACGCCTGCCCCAGGACGGCAGGGCGTCAGTGGACATCCTGGGCAAGCCGGTGGACCTTCGCGTGGCATCCCTACCCACCATTCACGGGGAGAAAATAGTCCTCCGTATCCTCGACAAGAGCGCTTCCCTGATGAGTCTGGAGGAGCTGGGCTTCAGCGAGGATCTGCTCGAGAAATACTCCCGCAGCTTTCACAAGCCTTACGGGACCATAATGGTCACTGGCCCCACGGGCAGCGGAAAGACCACCACCCTTTACGCAACCCTCAACGTGCTCAACTCCATAAAACTCAATATCATCACCGTTGAGGACCCAGTGGAGTACAGATTGCCCCTCATAAACCAGGTGCAGGTTCATTATAAGGCCGGGCTTACCTTCGCTTCCGCGCTGCGATCGATCTTGCGCTGCGACCCCGACATCGTGATGATAGGCGAGATCAGGGATCCTGAATCGGCGCAGATCGCTATAGAATCTGCCCTCACGGGCCACCTGGTGCTCTCGACCCTCCATACCAACGACGCCCCGAGCGCCCTCACTCGCCTGCTGGAGATGGGCATCGAGCCCTTCCTCATCGCCTCAGCCGTGGATTGCGTGAGTTCCCAGAGGCTGGCGCGAAGGCTTTGCGAGCGCTGCAAAGAGGCGTACGAGCCGGATCCGGAATACCTGGCCAAGATAGGATTCCCTTGGGACGAGAGGACCGATCAGGTACTTTTCAAGCCTCGCGGCTGCCCGGCCTGCAATAACACCGGTTTCAAGGGGAGGGTGGGGATCTACGAGGTGCTGGAAGTTACGGAAAACATCGAGCACTTGGTGGCGAGGAACGCTCCCCACGTGGAGATAGCCGAGATGGCCAAGTCGGAAGGGATGAGGACGCTTCGTGACGAGGGCTTCGTGAAGGTAAAGGAGGGGATCACGTCGATAGACGAGGTGTTGAGGGTTATCATGTAGCGAAGTCCCCACGAAACCTTTCGGTGGTGATGGCGAGTTATGCGGCTGAGAAGGCGTTACGCTTTTCGTAAACACTGTGGCACAGAGGCCAGTAACGCAACGGGACGATGTGGTGTACGGAGCGGGGCTGGCAGGTGAGGGGCGCAGGCGACGTGAGGCGTCACTGGGGCAGGAGCAGTGGCGGATAGGGGCATCGCCGGGGTTGTAATGGATGGCGATGATAGCAGAAAATAGGAAAAAGCGGTATGTATCTGACGGCACCGAGCGGAGATGCCGGTTTCATACAAGGGCGTTTATAAACATGACAAAAACACTGCAAAGAACACGGTGATGGCTCGGCCGAGAAGGCGTGAGTAGACTCCCAGGAGATGAAGGACGGAGAGGAGGAACGGCGTTGGCTGTGAAGCTCGATATCAACGAACTACTGGAGGAGGTGCTGGTAAGGGGGGCATCGGACCTGCATATCACGGTGGGCGCGCCGCCGGTTATGCGCATCAACGGCGTCCTGGTGCGCCTGGAAGAATACCCCAGGCTAACCTCCAACGACACCAGGGACATGGTTTACAGCATCCTCACCGCCCGGCAGAGGGAGCAACTGGAGAGCAATCTTGAATACGACCTCTCCTATTCAGTGCCGGGGAGCGCGCGCTTCCGCGTCAACGCCTACTTCCAGCGCAACAGCATCGGGGCTGCGTTCCGCATCATCCCCTACCGCATAAAAACCATACAGGAGCTCCACCTGCCGCAGGTTCTGGAGGAGTTCTGCATGCTGCCGCGCGGCTTCATACTGGTGACCGGCCCCACGGGACAGGGAAAGTCCACCACCCTGGCGGCCATGATCAACGTCATCAACGAGACCCGCAACCTTCATATCATCACCGTTGAGGACCCCATAGAGTTCCTGCACGTGCATAAGAAGTGCATCGTCAACCAGCGCGAGGTGGGAGGCGACACCCATTCCTTCTCCAACGCCCTGAAATATGTGTTGCGCCAGGACCCAGATGTCATCCTGGTGGGGGAGATGAGGGACCTGGAGACCATCTCCACGGCCCTGACGGCGGCGGAAACCGGGCATCTTGTCTTCGCGACCCTTCACACCCAGGACGCGCCCCAGACCATCGACCGCATCATAGACGTTTTCCCCACCTACCAGCAGCAGCAGGTCCGCATGCAGCTCGCGGGAACCATACAGGCCATCGTCACCCAGCAGCTTTTGCCCACCAAAGACGGCCAGAGCCGCATCCCCGCCGTGGAGGTGATGGTGGCGACGTCGGCCATCCGCAACCTCATCCGCGAGGGCAAGGCGCACCAGATCTATTCCGCCATGCAGGCGGGCGGCCAATACAAGATGCAGACCATGGACCATTCCATTGCTGCCCTATACAAGCGGGGTTTGATCAGCTATGAGGTCGCCATGGGGCGCTGCAATAACCGCGATGAGATGATCAGGCTGATAGGATAAAGGAGCGGAAAGTCGCCGGTTTGTGCCCGCAAAGAAGAGAGTTATATTCGCCTATAAGCGAGGTTTTCCAAAGAAGACGTTTACGGCCTATGTATAGGTTGTAAAATGCAGGTCTTTGCGATAGGTGAAGGACTCAGGTGCAATCTCGAAGTCCGATAACGCGAATGCGCGATATTCGATCGTCGATCCCCGGTTAACGGTTTTCGGGAAAAGAACCGGGGATGAGTGTATGAGGTGATAGGAAAGGGTTATGAGAAGGGGGGCGCGTAATCCGAATCTGCTTTGATCCGGCGATAAAGTTGAAAGGAGAAAATAACGATATAAAATCAGTATGAAAGATTTGATAGAAATAGATTTGGGTTCAGAAAAGATAAGATTTGTCGAGATGAGTTGTAAGAGTTAAGATTTTGACATTTCTGTTGAAAAAGTAGTAATTTGATAATATCGGCAAAGTGAAGTTGCAGGTTATAGGGGGTTGAGGTAAAGGAGCGTGAGGTCTTGGCGCAGACCTATTCCTACCGGGTAAGGGACAAGCAGGGGAAGATCATCACCGGCAAACTTGAAGCGGATAATGAAGCCCTGGTGTCACAGCGGCTGCGTGAGATGGGGTATTTCGTCATCGCGGTAGAGCAGGAGAAAGTCTCGCTTGCGAAAAAGGAGATCCGCATCTTCCAGCCCAAGGTCAAGGGCAAGGACATCACGGTCTTCACGCGGCAGTTCGCCACCATGATCAACGCTGGACTCCCGCTGGTAAAATGCCTCAGCATCCTCTCTGAGCAAACCGAGAGCCCCGTGCTCTCAGAGGTGGTTGCTGACGTGCAGCACGAGGTGGAGATGGGGCGCTCGCTATCGGAGGCCATGTCCAAACACGGCAATATCTTTAAAGATCTATATACAAGTATGGTAAAGGCGGGCGAGATCGGCGGCGTACTTGACGATGTTCTCTTGCGCATAGCTACGACATTGGAGAGCGAGGACGAGATCAGGCGGAGGATAAAATCGGCCCTGACCTATCCCGTGGCCATGTTCGCTATCTCCATTCTGCTCCTCATCATCATGCTGGTTTTCGTGGTGCCGGCATTCGAGAGGATGTTCGCGCAGATGGGAGCGACCCTTCCTTTCCTGACCCGTATAATCATGGGTATTAGCCACTTCCTGGTGAGCTGGAAGGGGGCAATACTCCTTATCCTGTTCATAATCGGCGGTGTGTTTCTCAGGAGATGGCTGAAGACACCGGCGGGGAGGCGGCGTCTGGATGGCTTGAAACTGAAGCTGCCCGTTTTTGGCTCCCTCTTCCACAAAATGGCTCTATCCCGTTTTTCCAGAACCCTAGGAACCCTGGTATCCAGTGGCGTGCCTATTTTGCAGGCGTTGGAGATCACCTCCAACACGGTCGGGAACGTGCTGGTGGCGGAGGCGGTAGAGAACGTGAGGGCAGGGGTCAAGGAAGGCGATTCCATCGCCCGGCCTCTGGGGCAAAGCCCATTATTCCCCCCCATGGTGACCCAGATGCTTGCCATCGGCGAGGAAACAGGCGCGCTCGATACCATGCTCAACAAGGTTTCTGACTTCTACGATTCTGAGGT
The DNA here is from genome assembly GCA_015711875.1 of Candidatus Solincola jinzensis. The sequence goes on from JACVJG010000240.1 coordinate 5,019, forward strand.
GTCGGCGACCGTGGAAGCCCTCACCTCGCTCCTGGAGCCGCTGCTCATCGTTTTCCTGGGCATAGTGGTTGGAACCATAGTCATCGCCCTGTATATGCCTATTTTCTCTCTTGTTACGCAGTTCACGCAGCAGAGTTGAGCAGGGTTAGAGGCCTTTGGCCCAAATAGTTGCCTCGAGGAAGGATGAACGTCTGAAATCAATATAGGCTTATAAAGCATTAAAAGGTTAAGAGATCTTTATGCTTGTCGATATCAGGTTTGAGTAAAAGGTCAATGAAAGACAAGAAATATGGGGTGAGTAAAGGGGTACGGGCGGGAATCTGGTTGAAAGAAAAGATATGTCG
>JACVJG010000241.1 GCA_015711875.1 Candidatus Solincola jinzensis
AGGTCCTCATTTCTTGGAGGGTTAGTATTGGGCATTACCGAAGCGTTAAGGCCCACCATGATTCTACTGGGAATACCATTCATTTTTCAGCGTAAAAAAGAGATTTTATCCGGTCTTATATCGGGAATGCTTGTGTTTCTCCTGATCACGATGGCTTTTTTCGGGATCTCAATATGGAAAAGCTATCTGACCGCCATGCCCTATCATGAAAAGGCCAACCTGGGCGAGATCTCATTGGACGCATCAAATCCAGAGTACCCGCCCATTATCGACGGAATGGACAACCTCAACAATGCCATGGGAGTGCCATATCATAACTCCTCTTTACAATACCTAGTTTATTATTTTCTCAACGTCAGGTTACCGTCATGGTCCATGATCGTATTTACGCTCATTGTCGTGGCTCTATCGTGCATCTACTTTCTGCGAAGAAAGGACTCTATTCTGACTCTCAGTGCACTCTTCCTGTCGGGTTCGGTATTGGTTCTGGTAAGCGATTATTTTCTTCCAGCCATAAAGAGCTTTTACATGGAAATCTTGTGGTTGATTCCTGCATGCATGTCGATCATTGAATGGGACAACCTGGCTCGAGTGGAATCCCGCCGTCTCTGTGCTGCTTTTTTCTTCCTTTTTTCGGGGATATTTTTCAATACGGTCCTTATCTGGTATCAACACTGCCTGATGCTCAGCGATTTCATGATTGTGGTCTTCTTCGCTTTGATTTCGTTTCTCGCTAACGAAGCACAAAAATGCTGGATTGCTGAACCATTTAAAGAAGCCTGTATCGATCGATGAGCGCTTCGAGAAACGAATTCCAACGCAGGTCCGCCATATCGGGGATATCGTAATCTATAAGGAGCCAGGAGCCAGTTCATGCAAAGGTCAAGTCCCAGAGCGTCTGTAAACGATCAATCTGGCCCGTACCGTATCGGTTGTCTCTCTTGTCATATATGTTAAACCGTCACGGGGGTGATCTACCGTAAATATCACGGTGCTGGGGCTGACGTTCCGCCCCATGCGAAACATTGGCGGAGCGCTTCCGACCGCTCCTGAGCCCTCTCAGAGCTGGACCCTTTGACGATGTTGCCTATGTTCTTGTTGCTTGTGCTTGCGCGCCTCAGGCTCAGTCGGAGCCGGCGAGATCTGTGCCCTCGGCCCTCTTGCGTTGCTCGTCTTCCCTTCTCTTGATCTCGATATACCTATCGAGGTGCTTGCGCTCGATATCGGAAAAGCGCACCCTCTGCCAGCGCTCGGACGCCCGCCAGAGCACCGCGAAGACCAGTTTCAAGCATTCCCTCTCACCCCGGAAGCGCGGGATGACCTTGGAACGCCTGCGCTCCTCCAAAAAGCTGCGCTCCACGAGATTGGTGGTGCGGATGCTTCTGCGGTGGACGGAGGGAAGCTTGAGGTGGGAAAGGGAGGCCTCCAGGTCGGAGGCGAAGCTCTTCATGGCGGAGGGGTAGTCATGCGAGAACCTCTCCATAACTGCCTGGGCCATTGTCTTCCCGGCCTCGTATGATGGGGCGTCACGCACCGCCTCCAGCCAGGGCTTCAAGGTGGTCCGGGCATCTTCTGGCACCTTGTCCAAGACGTTTCTCATCTTGTGCACCCAGCAGCGTATCCTTTCCGCCTGCGGCCACATGGCCTCCGCCGCACGGATGAGGACGGGAGCGCCGTCGGTGGTTATGGTCAGCGGGGGCTTGAGGCCCCGGGATACCATGTCCCGATAGTGGGAGAGCCAATCCTCGTAGGATTCCTTGTTGCCCAGGGTCATGGAGAGGAGGGCCTTGGCTCCGCAGGACAGGATGGCCCAGGACAGACAGTTTAGGACGTGGCCCTAACGCAATAGGGCATCTACTCCCCGCAATGGTTTCAAAGTTTTCTCGAGAGGAACAATCCCAGCATCGTTACATGATTCCTCCAGAAGATGGTTTCTTTTATTTCCTATAAATAAGCATCTCAGAAACTTAAACCATATACCGTTCGCGCTTCCAAACGAGGATGCTTATCCAGGTTCAAGCCCTTGGCTATCATGGAAAACTGAAGCTCGCCCAGTTAATAAAGAATCTCATCGCCATTCTCACCCCCATCTTTATCAGCTCCCTGGTTAGATCTTCCGCCTTGGCATCTCTCGTGAGTTTCCTTGCCTTCTGTTCCAACAGCTCGCCCGCCGGTATTTTCTTCACAGGCCTGGGCTCCTTTCCGTCGTTTGCTTTGGTCGCGCCTAACAACCGATGTGACATTCCAGGCCGCTAAGGGTTTACAGAAATTTAGGGCGTGATTCCCGGCTTGGACTCTGGCCGCCCTTTACGGTGCTTCATATTCACAGTCCTTTCTGACATAATGATGCCTGATGTTTGAGATGAGATCGAAGCTGTTGTCAGCCGCCATGGCCATGCTGGTGGCCATTTTTCTATTGCCTCGCCCCGTCGCGTATTCCGCCGCGCGGGGCGAGATCGCATACCGCGTGGACCTGACCTCGACGGGGGCTGGAGAGATCGAGGTCTCCCTGAGCCTGGACCCGGAATCAGCCCCGCTGGTGCTGGAGCTTCCGGATGAATACGGGAACGGCCTCGCCACGGGTCTGTCCTCGCATGTCTCGGGCGAAAAGGCTTATGACGCCTCCGGCGGCGAACTGATGGCGCGGCGGGAGGGAAACGAGTGGTACATCGAACACGAAGGCCCTTTGACCTTTACATATAACCTGCGCTTGGGCGGCTATGGAGCGGGCACGCCATACCTGGAATCCCTGGCTCAGCAGACCGGGGGCTGGCCTTATTTTCCCTACCTAGACGAGGATGCGGCCTACCTGCCCGGATTCGCCGTCTTCGTGAGGCCACGCGGCGGTGAGGACCTGCGCCCCAGCCTGGAGCTGGAGATGCCCGAAGGATGGCGCGCAGTCGCCCCCTGGGGGGAACGTCCCGAGCGCCTGGCGGACTTGCTGGAAAACCCCGTTTACGCCGGCGATATCGCCCTGGTGGAGAGGGATTCCCTTCTGGTGGCGGCTCCTGCGGGCGCCCCTGCCACGGCGGAAGCAGGGCTCGATGAGTACGCGGACAGGGCGGTCTCACTGCTGGGAAAAGCCGAGGGCTCGCTATGGGGAACAGGTCTCCCGGCCGGGCAGAGGCTGCTCATCATCATGACGCTAAGGGGAGAGGAGCCGGCAGAGGAAGGAAATGGTTTCAGCGGAGCGCTTTACCTTGTTATGCCTTTCTCTTCCTCCATAACGCTACCCATGCCCCGCGACGCCAATCCCCTTTCCGATAACGCCATCGAGGCCACCGCCCGGGGGATGTCATCGCTCCTCCTCTCCCGCGGACTTTACCTGGACGAGGAGGCTGCCTGGCTGCGCGAGGGAAGCGCCTGGTATCTGCAGGACCTTCTGCCGTACGACGCGGGTTTGTGGGGTGCTTCCCTCTTCTGGGACCGCTTCAACCTCCTTTACGACGCATACCGCGCCGGGCGCGCCGACAGTGACTTGACCCTTGCCAGCTCGGCCAAGGCGGCGCTGGGATCGGCGCAGGCCGCAACGCTGCTATGCCACGGGGGCGCCACGGCATGCGCCTCCATCGACGCCGGTCTCCGCTCCCTTCAACCCTACGCCATCGACCTCCCGTCCTTCCTGCGAGACTTAAGAGAGCTATCAAGGCCGGAAAAGCCGCTCGGCAACGAGGAGATAAGAACCGCGTTGGAGAATCTCACCGGGCGGGATTGGTCCTCGTTTTTCCGCCAGCACGTCACCGGCTCCGCCCTCATACCCGCTTCCTCTTTCTCGTCCCTGAACATAACGGGGGCGGGAAGCCAGGCGCCCGAGCAGCAGCCCCCTGAGGGCAACACCTCGGTTTCGGGTTGGATTCTGCTGGTGGTGGCCGTCGTGCTCGTGTTCCTCATACCCTTCGTGCTCGAGCCCTACACCATGCGACCACGCAAACCGGGTTTCCTGGAGCGTGAATTGAGCAAAGACGAGTGAGCTCCGGGCTCGTGCCGGGCAAGCAGACGATCCAATACGGCTTCTTCTCGGAATGAACGCGGGGTCGTTTGGCTTGCCTCCCGATAACAGGTAACACCGTTGAACGTCATGGCAAGTGAAGGCCTGAATGGCGGTACCTCGCGGTCGCGATCGGGTCGCCCGTGTTTGTTGCCGAAGGATAATACGCAAAGGGTAAGCACTTTCTGCCATGAAAGCTTCTTGGGCGCCACTACCTCCGTGCGCGGGATATTTGATCGGATAACATAGAGCCTGGATCGAACCCGCATATCCAAGGGACAATGCGGTTCTTTTCCGCTATGGGACAACCACCTTGACAGCGTTGCTGTAGGCGAGGATGGACCCGTCCTTGTAGATGCCCACGCGGTAATAATAGGTATGTCCTGAGCCCACCGAGGTGTCGGCGTACGACCTCGACCCCGCGTCCACGAAGGTGCAGGTGTCACCGGGATAGCTGGGGTTGGGGTTGCTCTCGGAGCGGCATATCTTGAACCCGCTGTAGGAACAGGGCCCGCTCACGTTCCAGGACAGCTTCACCTTCCCGCCCTCCACCGCCGCGCTCAGGGATATCGAGAGCTCCTGCTCTTGCCCCGGTACCGCAACCTTCACGGCGTTGCTGTATCCCAACACCTCCCCCTGGTTGTAGACCGCCAAGCGATAATAATATGTGTGCCCGCATTCCACTGAGGTGTCGGTGGCGGAACGCGTGGCCGCCCCGTCTATGTACTTCCACCAGTCCCCTGGATAAGCGGGGGTGGGGTTGGTCTCGGAGCGGCAGAGCTTGAAGCCCTGGAAACCGCTATAGCCGCTGAGCGTCCAAGTGAAGTCGACGGCACCCTCCCGCGCCGTGGCCGAAAGGGTCACGCTCTTCTGGTCCTGCGGCTGCGGCGCGGGCCGGGGCACGGGCGCCGGCGGCGGGGTGGGCTGCGGCTCCTGGGGTGCAGGCTGCGGCTGGGCAGGCTCCTGCGGCGGCGCCTCAACCGCCTCTTCTTCCTTTTCAAGCAGTTGAAAGACGCCTATGGGGAGCCCCAAGGCCTCGTCCATGGCCTTGTTCCACCTCAGCCATTCATCATCGATGTGCTCCCGCTTGATGTCGTATGCCTGCCCGACGATACCTTCCCCGAAATCAAGCGCATATCCCTCCTCGAGTCTTGAACCCGGACTTTCATCGACCTCCAACTTCACCGCGGAGTGGATGGACAGCACCCTGCCCTTACCGTCCTCCACGTCGAGGGCAAAGGCGGTTCCCAGCGCGGAAACGGAAACGCCTTCCGTCCGCGCTTTATATGGGACTCCCTCTGCCACACGGTGATATGTCCGCCCCCTCAGCACCTCCACCGTCACGCCCTCGTCTCCATCCA
>JACVJG010000242.1 GCA_015711875.1 Candidatus Solincola jinzensis
GGGCACTGGGCGAGCGCGAGGATGAACTGAGGCGCATCGAGCTCGACCTCCAGTTGCGCGGCGAACGCTTGGATGTGACCCTACCCGGCCGCCATGTCGCCTTAGGTTCCCGTCATCTTATTTCCGCCATCATAGAGGAAATAGAGGACATCTTCATCGGCATGGGTTACCGCGTGGCCGAAGGCCCGGAGGTCGAGTTAGATTACTACAATTTCGAGGCCCTGAACACTCCCGCGTGGCATCCATCGAAATCGTTGCAGGATACCTTCTACGTGGACGCCTCCCACCTGGGCAGAGAGGACGTGCTGCTGCGCACCCACACTTCACCCGTGCAGATAAGGGTCATGGAGACCAGTTCCCCGCCACTATACGTCATCGCACCAGGAAAGGCCTACCGACACGATGTCCCCGACGCCACCCACTCCCCCATGTTCCATCAGGTGGAAGGGCTGGCGGTGGATGAGGGGATATCGCTAGCGGATCTGAAGGGAACCCTGGAGCATTTCGCAAAGCGAATGTTCGGGGAGGACCGCGCAGTGCGATTTCGCCCCCATTTCTTCCCCTTTACCGAGCCCAGCGCGGAGGTAGACGTATCGTGCGTCATCTGCGGAGGCGGAGGATGCAGGGTCTGTAAGGGGACGGGGTGGCTGGAGATTCTCGGAGCAGGCATGGTGGATCCCAACGTGTTCGGCTACGTCGGCTACGACGCCGAAAAATACAGCGGTTTTGCCTTCGGCATGGGGGTAGAACGTATCGCCATGCTAAAGTATGGCATCCCCGACATAAGATACCTTTTCGACAACGACCTGCGCCTGCTGATGCAGTTCTGAGGAGGAGGCCGGAATTGCGGGTTTCACTGGAATGGTTGAGCGAATACGTCGATCTGGACATCGACCCCTACGACCTTGCCGAGCGCTTAACCATGGCGGGAACCGCGGTGGAGGCGGTAGAGCGCCAGGGCGAGGAGCTGGAGGGAGTGCTGGTGGGGCGCGTGCTCGAGGTGAGGCCGCACCCCGATGCAGACCGCCTTTCTGTTTGCCGTGTGGATCTGGGGGGCGTCAGCGCGGAGATCGTATGCGGGGCCCCCAATGTGAGGCCGGGCATGCTGGCCCCGGTGGCAACGCCGGGAACCAAGCTGCCGGACGGCAGCACCATAGGCAAGGTGGATATAAGGGGAGTGACCTCCAGCGGCATGCTGCTCTCAGAACGGGAGTTGGGGATTTCCGAAGAGGCGGCAGGGATAATGGAGCTTGAGGAGGGAACGGAGCCAGGCACTCCGCTTAAAAAGGCGCTGGGGGCTGAGGACACCGTGCTGGTACTGGAAGTGACCCCCAACCGGCCTGATTGCTTGAGCATGCTGGGGGTAGCGCGCGAGGTATCTGCCATCACCGGCGCCAGGCTGCGTAGTCCCCGTTATGCGTTGAGGGAATATGACCCACCCGCGGCTGTTGATCTGTCGGTGGAGATATCCGACCCTGATCTCTGCTCACGATATACCGCCCGCCTTATCGAGGGCTTGAGTATCGCCGCCTCGCCCTGGTGGATGAAAAGGAGATTGCGCGCAGCCGGGATCAGGCCCATTAACAACGTGGTCGATATCACCAACTACGTCATGGTGGAGATGGGGCAACCCTTACACGCTTTTGACCGTGATCTGGTCAAGGAGGGTCATATCATCGTACGCAGGGCACGCGATGGCGAGAGCATGGTCACCCTTGACGGAGTGGAGCGTAAGTTATCCCGTGATGACTTGCTGATATGCGACCCTGCAGGCCCAGTGGCCCTGGCGGGCGTGATGGGAGGAGAACATACGGAGATAAGCGAGGCGACCACAAGAGTTCTTCTGGAGTCTGCCCACTTCGACCCCGCGAACATCATGCGCACCTCACGGCTGCAGGGCCTCTCGTCTGAGGCGTCGTATCGCTTCGAACGTGGTGTCGATCCCTCCGGATGCGCCCGAGCTGCGGACCGTGCGGCTTTTCTCATGCAGGAGCTGGCGGGGGGCAGGATAAGAAGTGGGGTGGTGGACGCTCGCGCCAGGGAGATAGCGCCTATACTCTTGAGCCTGCGGGTTGAAAGGGCCTCTCGTCTTATCGGCATAGAGCTGGAGGCCAAGGAAGCCCGGCGTATCCTGGAGTCGCTCGAATTGGAGGTGGAAAGCGAGGGCACGGGAGAGGATGGCACGATCCTGGAGGTGAAGGTGCCCACTTTCAGGCCGGACCTGGAGCGCGAGATAGACCTGGTGGAGGAGATAGCTAGGATCCATGGCTATCACAACGTCCCCTCTACCCTGCCTGTTGCCTCCGGAAAGGTGGGCATGCTCACGCATGGACAACGATGCAGGCGGGAAGCTGCGCGCATGATGCGCAGCCTGGGCCTGCGCGAGGCGGTGACCTTCTCGTTTATCTCCGAGAACTGGCTCGAGAGGCTGGACCCCTCGCGCAAGGTGCTGCCGCGCCATCCTGTTCGACTGAGAAACCCATTGAGCGAAGACATGGCGGTGATGCGCCCGACCCTTTTGCCCGGGCTGCTGGAGGCGGTTCGTTTCAACGTCAACCGGCGTATCATCGACGTTCACCTCTATGAGCTCGGCAAAGTGTTTTTTCCCAGAGCAGGGGAGGCGCTGCCGAGCGAACCCCTTATGCTGGCATGCGCGCTTACGGGGAACTGGTCTCCCAAACAGTGGGTAAGCGAGGCGGAGGCGGTGGATTTCTTCACTGTAAAGGGGATTCTGGAGAGACTGGCCTCTTCCCTGCGGGTTCCCGCCCCGATACTGCAAAGGGAGGAGCTACCCTTTCTCCATCCCTCCCAGTCCTGCGCCGTGAGCGTGGGTGGAAGGAAGGCGGGTTTCATCGGCATGCTGCACCCGCGCATATGTGACGATATCGACCTGCCCCGCAACACGGCGGTGATGGAATTAGAGGTCTCCGTTTTCGAAGAGACGCGCACCGAGCCGCACTTCCGCGAGATCCCGCGTTTCCCGACCCTGCAGATGGACCTGGCGGTGGTGGTGGATGAGGAAGTGGAAGCCCTGAGCCTGGAGCGGACCATCCATGAGGCGGGCGGAGAGTTGTTATATGAGGCGAGGTTATTCGACCTCTATCGCGGCGAGCAGGTCGGCGAGGGAAAGAAAAGCCTGGCCTTCAATCTCGTGTTCTGCGCCATGGACCGCACCCTCAGGGACGAGGAGGCGCGCTCTTCCTTCGAGGCAATAGTGGCCGCGTTGGCGGAAAGATTCGGGGCGCGGCTGCGCTCCTGAGCGCGCCGCTCGACGTTCAGGAGAGCGAGTTGAACTTGCGCATGAGGCGCGATTTACGGTTAGCGGCGTTGTTCTTGTGCAGGATGCCGTCGCTTGCCGCTTTATCAAGCGCTTTTACCGCCTTGGCCAGGTAGACTTCGCATTCCTCGCGGTCGCCTCGCTGCAAGGCCGCCTCGAAACGCCGGATGTAGGTCTTGATCTCTGATTTTCGCGATTTGTTGCGCATGCGCCTTTTCTCCGCTTGCCGCATGCGCTTCTCCTGCTGTTTTATGTTGGGCAAGGTATCACTCCTTTCATCAAACAGGGGAGATTGTAGCACAAGGGCGAAAGCGGGTAAATCCCTTGCGCTGGCTCACGGTAACCCCGCGACACCGGGATCGCCGTACGATAAAACTGGATAAGACCGGGGCAAATCCCGATTCCGTATGGATGTCTGGAGACAAAAAGGCGCGGTCCGCGTAGCTTTGGAAGCCCAGGAATCTCATGAGGACGGAGGATATCGTGCACGAGGCTTTTCCCGCTTCGAGGCGCTTTTAAGACATGGGAGCGATCGGAACGGGAGACCGGATCGCCCATAACGTGGGAGCGCCGCAAAGGCTATAATAGCCTTGGTCCTGCAGGCAAGAAAGAATGGAGGGCCCCAATGGGTTCCCCACGCTATTCTCGCCACGCGGAAATGATAATACAGGTGTTGAGGCATGGACAGGAGCAGGATAAGGAACTTCTGCATAATAGCCCATATCGACCACGGGAAATCCACCCTGGCCGATCGCTTTCTTGAGCTCACCGAAACGGTGCCGCGCCAGAAGATGGCGGAACAGTATCTTGACCGCATGGAGCTGGAAAGGGAACGCGGGATAACCATAAAGGCGCAAGCGGTACGCATGCAGTATCTAGGGCAGGACGGAAGGGAATACCGCTTGAACCTCATAGACACCCCCGGCCATGTCGATTTCTCGTACGAGGTATCGCGCAGCCTAGCTGCCTGTGAAGGGGCAATTCTGCTGGTGGACGCCTCCCAGGGGGTGGAGGCCCAGACGGTTGGCAACGCCTACCTGGCTGTGGAATCAGGGCTGGAGATCATACCCGTGGTCAACAAGATCGACCTTCCGGTGTCGGATGTCGAGGGCACTGCCATGGAGATAGCCGACCTGTTGGGCATAGACCCGGCGGAGGTGCTGGCGGTTTCCGCCAAAACGGGTGAGGGCGCGAGAGAGCTGCTTGACGCGGTGGTGGAGCGTGTCCCACCGCCATCTGGGGATGTGGGGATGCCGTTGCGAGCCCTGGTGTTCGACTCCACCTACGACTCGTACAGGGGCGTGGTCGCGTTCGTGCGCGTGGTGGAAGGTGAGGTGAGGAGAGGCATGAAGATCCGCTTCATGGCCACCGGGGTGTCCGCCTCCGTGGACGAGGTGGGTTACTTTTCCCCCGACATGATCTCGTGCCTCGGGCTCGAGGCGGGTGAGGTGGGCTATATCATCACCGGCATCAAGGACGTCACCCGCATTAAGGTGGGCGACACGGTTACCGGAAGGGATGCACCCGCTCTGGATCCGCTCCCCGGCTACAGGGATCCCAAGCCCATGGTCTTCGCGGGGATATACCCCGTAGATTCCGACGATTTCACCGACCTCAGCGACGCTCTGGAGAAATTGAAGCTGAACGACGCAGCTCTGAGCTTCTCGCGAGAGAACTCCAAGGCGCTGGGATTCGGTTTCCGGTGCGGATTCCTGGGGCTTCTGCACATGGAGATAGTGCAAGAGCGCCTGGAGCGCGAATACGGCCTCGATCTGGTGGTCACCTCTCCGAACGTGGTCTATGAGGTGGAGGATCGGGCGGGAGGGATAACCTATGTGCGTAATCCATCCGACATGCCGGATCCGGGGACGATAAAGGAGATAAGAGAGCCTTACGTGCAGGCGACCATACTGGTGCCCCCTGATTACATGGGGGGGATATTGGAGCTGGTGAAAGAGCGAAGGGGTATATACCAGGACATGACCTACCTGTCAGGACGGCGCGTGGAGTTGCGCTGCCGGCTACCCCTGGCGGAGATGGTGATCGACTTTTACGACCAGCT
>JACVJG010000243.1 GCA_015711875.1 Candidatus Solincola jinzensis
CGGGGCTGGGATATCCCCTTCTTGCCCGCGAGCACATCCGGGAGCTCGGCCTAGCGGACGATGAGCGGATGGAGGAGATGGCGAGCCTGGCATTGAGGGCTAACGAGATCCTGCTCCCCTTCTTCGATGCCCACGGCCTGGTGCTGGCCGATTACAAGCTGGAGTTCGGCATGCGTGGGGGGCGACTCGCGCTGGGCGATGAATTCAGCCCGGATGTGTGCCGCCTTTGGGATAAGGATAGCGGTGAGGCGATGGGCAAGGATCGCTACGAGCGGGACCTGGGCGGGAAAGCCGAGGCTTACGCCGAGGTGCTGCGGAGAGTGGAGGAGGAAACGGGATTGAAGGTATCTGTATTCGTGTCTCCCAAGCAGGGGGTGCTGGACCCTGCCGGACAGGCGACCCTGGGCTCGCTCAAGTCCCTGGGCTTCGACGAGGTGTCCGACGTGCGTATCGGGAAGTATATCACCATGCGCCTGGAAGGTATCGACGCGGAACGGGCCGAGGCGCGCGTGCAGGAGATGTGCGAGAGGCTCCTCGCCAACCCCATAATCGAGGATTTCAAGGTGGAGATCGAGCGCTGAGCGCCTACTTTCTTGTGGAGAGAAAAACGAGGAGAGGAGCCCGATGAAGTTCGGAGTGGTCGTTTTTCCCGGGTCCAACTGCGAGATGGACTGCTACCACGTCATCGACAAGGTCCTGCAGGAGGAGGTGGATTACGTCTGGCACCAGGAGACCGACGTGTCACGATATGACTGCCTGGTGCTGCCGGGCGGTTTCTCATACGGAGACTACCTGCGATGCGGGGCCATCGCGCGCTTCAGCCCCGTCATGGAGGCAGTGGCGGATTACGCGCGCGGCGGTGGCCTGGTCATCGGCATCTGCAACGGTTTCCAGATCCTTTTGGAGGCAGGATTGCTGCCCGGGGCTATGCTGCGCAACACCTGTCTGCATTTCATCTGCCGTTTCGTGGACCTGCGGGTCGAGAACGCCTCCACGCCCTGGACCAATGCCGCCGCGGAGGGGCAGGTGCTGCGCGTGCCTATAGCCCATAACGAGGGCAATTACACCGTGGACGCCGGGACCCTGCGGGAACTCCAGGAGCAGGGGAGGATAATCCTGCGTTACTGCGCCCCCGACGGTACGGTGAACGATGAGTACAACCCCAACGGGGCCATGGACAACATCGCGGGCATATGCAACGAGGGCTTCAATGTCTTCGGGCTCATGCCCCACCCGGAGCGAGCCTCGGAGGAAGTGCTGGGAAGCACTGACGGCATGGTGATATGGGAGTCCATCATGGCGCATTACCGGGGAAGAGGGTAGGGTGACATCATGGCTGAGCTTTACGAGGAACTTGGCCTGAGCGAGGACGAGTACCGGGACATCGTGCGCTTGTTGGGCAGGGAGCCCAACAAGGTCGAGCTGGGCATGTATTCGCTGATGTGGAGCGAGCACTGCTCATACAAGAGCTCCAAGGCGGTGCTGGCGCAGTTGCCCACGCGGGCTTCCTACGTGCTGCAGGGGCCGGGGGAGAACGCGGGGGTCATCGATATCGGCGGAGGGCTGGCGGTGGCCTTTAAAATGGAATCTCACAACCACCCCAGCGCCGTGGAGCCCTACCAGGGGGCGGCCACCGGCATCGGGGGCATCGTGCGCGATATCTTCACCATGGGAGCCCGCCCCATCGCCTGCCTTGACCCCCTGCGCTTCGGCGATCCCGCAAGCCCGCGCACCCGCTACCTTTTCGGGGGGGTGATCGCGGGGATCGCGGGATACGGCAACTGCCTCGGCATCCCCACGGTGGGAGGCGATATCTATTTCGACCCCTGTTACGACGAGAACATACTCGTCAACGTGATGTGCATAGGCATCATGCCCAAGGAGAGCCTCATCCGCGGCCAGGCCACCGGGGTGGGGAACGCAGTGGTCCTTCTGGGCAACCGCACGGGGCGCGACGGCATCGGCGGCGCCTCCATCCTAGCCTCGCAGGAGTTCGACGAGAAAAGCCAGGAAAAGCGTCCCAGCGTGCAGGTGGGTGACCCCTTCACCGAGAAACTGCTCATCGAGGCCTGCCTGGAGCTGCTGGAGAAGAAGCTCCTGGTGGGGCTGCAGGACCTGGGGGCGGCGGGCATATCCTGTGCCTGCTCCGAGACCGCGGCGCGCGGAGGGGTCGGGATGCGCATCGACCTCGAGAAGGTGCCCCTGCGCGAGGAGATGGAGCCCTTCGAGATCATGATATCCGAATCCCAGGAGCGCATGCTGGCCATCGTGGAGCCGCGCAACCTGGAGGAGGTGTTGGGGATATGCCGCAGATGGGGCCTGAACGCCGTGGTGATCGGCGAGGTCACCGAGGGCGACGCCCTGGAGATATACTGGTACGGCGATAAGGTGGTTGACGTGCCCGCCTCCACCCTCGCCAGCGGACCGGTCTACGACCGCCCGGCGGAGAGGCCGGGTTACCTGGACGAGGTCCAGTCCTTCGACCCCTCGATCCTGCAGCACCCGGATGACCACAACCAGACCCTCCTCCAGCTCGCCGGCGGGCCCAACCTCTGCAGCAGGCGGATGGTCTGGGAGCAGTACGACCACATGGTGCAGCTCAATACCGTGGTCTATCCGGGCTCCGACGCGGCGGTGCTGCGCATCAAGGGCACCAGCAAGGCCCTGGCGGTGTCATGCGACGGCAACTCCCGCTACGTCTATCTTGATCCTTACGTGGGAACCCAGATCGCGGTGGCGGAGTCGGCGCGCAACGTGGTGGCATCGGGCGGCGTGCCCATGGCCTTAACCAATTGCCTCAACTTCGGCAATCCCGAAAAACCTGGGATATTCTGGCAGTTCAAGGAGGCGGTGCGCGGTATGGCGGACGCGGCGCGCTTCCTGGAGCTGCCGGTGGTGAGCGGCAACGTGAGTTTTTACAACGAGTCCTTCGGCGCCGCCATCTATCCTACCCCCATCATAGGCATGGTGGGGCTCATCGGCAACGTGGCCCACCGCATGGATATCGCTTTTCCGGAGGAAGGTCTCCTGGTGGCCATGCTGGGGGAGACCCTGGACGAGCTGGGCGGCTCCGAGTACCTGTGGCAGGTGCATGGAATGGCGGCGGGGCGCCCACCGCGGCTGGACCTGCGCCTGGAAAAGGGCGTGCAGACCACGTGCATTGAGGGGATACGCAGGGGGATCATCCTGTCGGCCCACGACTGCTCCGAGGGAGGCGCAGCGGTCGCCCTCATGGAATGCTGCTGCGCGGGGGGGATGGGGGCGACACTGGAGGTGGAGACGGGCCTGCGGCCGGTGTCCTGGCTCTTCTCCGAGAGCCAGTCGCGCTTCGTGGTGACCTTGCGCGAGGAAGGGCTCTCCGCCCTGAGGGAGCTGGCGGGGGCGCGCAAGGTTCCCTTCCAGGTCCTGGGAAGAACGGGAGGCGAGCGCCTGGTGGTCAATGACTGGATAGACCTGGAAGTCAAGCAGATGGACCGCGTCAGGGAGGAGGCCCTGGAGAGGATCATGCGGGGTTGACGGCTGTGGGGTGCGGAAAAGCGTGGTCGCGGACGGCTTACGGCCAACGCGCCTGCAACAGGAGAGTCCGGATGGCCAGCGTCAGGAGTACGGGAGAAAATGCGTGTGCGGGGAAAGAAAGAGGGAAGGGTTTGTGGGCAAAAGGCGAACCCTCCGATAAACCCCACTGCTGGCCGCGAGCCGAGTTGTCCTGGATGGAAGAGAGGCGATGAGGTAAAGTGGCTTTCGAGATCAACGAATCGTGCGGCATCTTCGGCATCTACACCCACGAGGACGATGTCGCCAAGCTGACCTATTATGCCCTTTACGCCCTTCAGCACCGCGGCCAGGAGAGCGCGGGCATCGCCGTCTCCGACGGCAGGGAGAGCCTCATGCTCAAGGACATGGGCATGGTCTCGCAGGTATTCAGCGAGCGGGACCTCAACAATCTCAAGGGGCACATGGCCATAGGGCACGTCAGGTATTCCACCACCGGGTCATCCTTCTGGGAGAACGCGCAGCCGGTGCAGGTGCCCCGCCGGCGGGGGTCGGTCTTCGTGGCCCATAACGGCAACCTCATCAATACCGTGGAGCTGCGGGAGGAGCTGCAGGCGCAAGGGGTGCGCTTCCGTTCCACCTCGGATACCGAGGTCATCGCGGTGATGCTGGCACGCTCCCCCGCGGATGATATCGTGGAGGCCGTGAAGGAGGTCATGCCCCGCCTGGTGGGCGCCTATTCCCTAGCCATACTCACCGAAGACCGCCTCATAGGGTTGAGGGACCCCTATGGCATACGCCCCCTTTGCGTGGGGAGTTACAGGGATGGCTACGCCATAGCCAGCGAGAGCAGCGGCCTGGACATCATCGGGGCCGAGTACATGCGGGAGATCGACCCCGGGGAGATGGCGATAATCGACGAGGATGGCCTGCGTTTCGAGCGCTTCATGGAGACACGCAAGCCCTCGCTGTGCATTTTCGAGTTCATCTATTTCGCCCGCCCCGATTCCATCATGTACGACACCTATCTTTACCACGCCCGCAAGCATATGGGCATGAGCCTGGCGGACGAGGCTCCCGTGGAGGCCGACGTGGTCATGCCCATACCCGACACGGGGGTGCCGGCGGCCATCGGATACTCCCAGGCCTCGGGTATCCCCTTCGGAGAGGGCCTGATAAAGAACCGCTATATCGGCCGCACCTTCATCCAGCCCACCCAGGCCATCCGCAGGCTGGGGGTGCGCTTGAAGCTCAACCCTCTGGTGGGGGACATCAAAGGCAAACGCCTGGTGGTGGTGGACGATTCCATAGTAAGGGGAAACACCACGCGCGAGATCGTGCGCATGCTCAGGGATGCCGGGGCCAGAGAGGTTCATATGCGCATCAGCTCGCCTCCCGACATGTATCCCTGCTTCTACGGCATCGACACCGCCATCCGCAAGGAGCTCATCGCGTCCACGCGGAGCGTGGAGGAGATAAGGGATTTTATAGGCGCCGATACCTTGCACTACCTGAGCATGGAGAACCTTGTAAGGGCGACGCGAAGGCCACGGGAGGATTTCTGTCTCGCCTGCTTCGACGGCGATTACCCCATCCCGGTGCCCGATGACGTGATGATGGCCAAGTGCAGGCTGGAGACGGAGAGGGTGGGGACGGAGAGTGAGTGAAGGCTAAGGCGATGGGCGGTTGAGGAATCGAGCATGGCGATTACCCCATCCCGGTGCCCGATGACGTGATGATGGCCAAGTGCAGGCTGGAGACGGAGAGGGTGGGGACGGAGAGTGAGTGAAGGCTAAGGCGATGGGCGGTTGAGGAATCGAGCATGGCGA
>JACVJG010000244.1 GCA_015711875.1 Candidatus Solincola jinzensis
TCTGGGATGGCGGGCATAACGCCCTGGGAAGCGCTCCTTAGCGTCACCTGGTCTCGTGCTATAATCTCATGGTATGGGCTGCGGGGGGAAAGTGCCTTGAGCTGGTCGGCGGGAGCAGATTATGGATGAGGAATGCGTCAGACGCGCAGCGCAGATGATCTTGGAGTCCATCCAGGTGGTGGCGCTCACCGGTGCGGGCATCTCCGTGGAATCCGGTATCCCGGATTTCCGCTCCCCGGGAGGTTTGTGGACCAAGTATGACCCCCTGCTCTACGGCACCTACGAGGGATTCGTCAACCACCCGGAGCGTTTCTGGGAGATGGCCAAGGAACTCAATCCCACCCTGGAGAACGCCGATCCGAACCCCGCGCATTACGCCTTGGCGGAGTTGGAAAGGCTGGGCAAATTGCGGGCGGTGATAACCCAGAACATCGACCACCTCCACCAGCGCGCCGGCTCCACAGACGTGCTGGAGCTCCATGGAACCCACCGCACGGGGCATTGCATGGCCTGCAAGCGCGTCTTCACACTGGAGGAAATGAAGGAATTGAGCCGTGACGGAGACCAGGTGGCGTGCTGCCCCGATGACCAGGCGACTATCAAACCGGATGTGGTCTTCTTCGGCGAGCCCCTGGATTCGAGGGTGCTGGCGCGCGCCGCGGAGCTCGCCTCGACCTCGGACCTCATGCTGGTGGTGGGATGCAGCCTGGAGGTCTACCCGGCGGCGGCGCTTCCGGAATATACCAAGCGCAGGAGGGGCAAGCTGATCTTCGTGAACACCACCGCTACCTACCACGACCAGCAGGCCGACCTCGTGTGTCTGGGCAAGGCGGGAGAAGTGCTGCCGGCGATCGTTTCCGAGTACAAGAAGGCGGCCGGCCTGGCGTGAGGATGGGCCGCGGGGTCGTCGTTCGCAGAGCTTCTTCCGGGAATGCGGGCGGAAGTATGATGGTGGTGAGTTGGCGATCGGAGTGACCGGCGGTCAAGGAGCGGGCGGCACCACCGAGGTCTTGTTCCGGCTGCACAACCAGCTTTACAAGATCGGGTTCCCTTTTCTATCTAAGACCGGGGCGCTCGGGAGGCGAGATCGCCGGGCACGGCCCGTCGGTCATATGCGCGAGAGATAAGGAGGCAGACGTGCCGGAAGAAAAGTTCCCCTGGGAGTCTCTGTTCAGAGGGGGCAGCGGAGACGGGGGTGGATTCCCCGGCTTTTTCCGCGGCAAGGAGAAGAAAGGAACCTCTCCCACCTTAAAGGAGAGATGGGACAACATAAAGCCTCGCACCAAGTGGATAGTGGGCATCGCCATCCTTCTGCTCGTGGCCCTTTTCTTCAGCGCTTCCTGGCTGTCTACCTTCTATACCGACCTCCTGTGGTACGACGAGGTGGGTTATACTTCCGTTTTCTGGAAGCGGATAGTCACCCAGATATGGCTCTTCTTCGCCTTCGGCCTGCTCTTTTTCGTCATCTTCTACGGCAATATAAGGCTGGCGCGTTACCTGGTCCCGCGTTACGAGAAGCCCGAGGCCAACCTTACCCCTCTGGAGGAGACTCTGCAGAACTTCCGCGAGCGCGCCGGCAAGTGGCTTGACCGGAGTTTTGTGATCTTATCCGCGGTCGTCTCCGTCATCGTGGGTTGGGCTTCCGCCGCGCAATGGGAAAAAGCGCTGATCTTTTTCAACCACGCGCCTTTCGGCAAGGCCGACCCCATCTTCGGAAAGGACATCGGATATTACGTTTTCGAGTACCCCTTCCTGCGCTACTTCGTGGGGTGGCTGATCACCTCGTTGATCTTCACCATCATCGCCGCCGCGGTGGTGCATTTCCTATACGGAGCCATAAACTTCAACGCTTCCAAAGGCCAGCGGTTCGCCGCCCACGTCAAGGTGCATCTGTCGGTGCTGGTCGGCATCGCGTTGCTGGTTCAGGCATGGAGTTTCCGTTTGGATATGCTGAGGCTGCTGTACTCGCCGCGCGGTACGGTGATCGGAGCCAGCTATACCGACGTGCACGCCCAGATCCCCGCCTACTGGATACTCATCGCCGCTTGTTTTGTGTGCGCCGGCCTCTTCATCCTCAACATCCGCTTCAAGGGCTGGAAGCTGCCCCTGGCCGGCGTGGTCGGCATTGTGGTGGTAGCCCTGCTGGCGGGGGGCCTCTATCCCCTGATCGTGCAGAACTACGTGGTCAATCCCAAGGAGCTAACGCGCGAGCGGGAGTATATCGGCTACAACATCGAGTTCACCCAGGACGCGTGGCGGATCCAGGACGAGGGAGAGGGCGCGGTGCTCGAGAAGAGGGAGTTCCCCGCCACCCTTGACCTCACCTACGACGATATCGTGGCCAACGCGGCGACCATCGACAACATACGGCTCTGGGACCCGCGTCAGATGAAACAGGTCTTCACGCAGCGCCAGGTGCTGCGGCAGCTCTACAACTTCAACGACGTGGACGTGGACCGCTACACCGTTTTCGACGGACGCTATACCCAGATGATGGTGGCGGGCCGCGAGCTGGTAATAGAACAACTGCGCGAGGACGCCAAGACCTGGCAGAACACCCGCCTTTCCTACACGCATGGTTACGGCATGGTCATGTCTCCCACCAACGAGAGCTCCGCGGCGGGCGACCCCAACCTGGTCATCCAGAATATCCCCCCCCAGTCCGCGGAAGGCCTGGGAGTGGAGATAGAGCGGCCGGAGCTGTATTACGGTGAACTGGTGCATGACTACGTGGTGGTGCGCACGGGGGCGGAGGAGATCGACTATCCCCTCGAGAACACCAACAAGATCGTGGACCCCTATTACGAAGGAAAGGGGGGCGTGCCCGTTTCCAACTTCCTCAAGCGCCTGGCCTTCTCCATCCGCAACCGCGACATCACCTTCCTCTTCAGCGGCTACATCACCGGGGAGTCGCGCCTGATGTTCAGGCGCAACATCAGGGACCGCGCCCGGGAGGTGGCGCCGTTCCTCGCCCTGGACGGCGACCCTTATCTGGTGATCACCGACGACGGACGCCAGAAGTGGGTCCTGGATGCCTACACCACCACCGACCTCTATCCCTATTCGGAGTTCCTGGAGGTGGAGGGCGGGCGCATCAACTACATCCGCAATTCCGTCAAGGTCGTGATCGACGCCTATGACGGCACCCTGACCTACTATCTCGTGGACCCGGAAGATCCCATCGCTGCCACCTATGCGAGGATTTTCCCCGGCCTTTTCACCTCCATGGAGGAGATGCCGCAGGATCTTAAGAAACACCTGCGCTATCCCGAGGACCTCTTCTCGGTGCAGATGGAATTGTACAAGACCTATCACATCAACGAAGTGGACGCCTTCTATCAGAAGGAAGACGTATGGGAGGTGGCCACCGAGACCTACGACGTGAACCAGGTGCAGGCGGTGACTCCCTACTACGTCATCCTCAAGCTGCCGGGCGAGGAGAAGGAGGAGATGGTCCTCATGCTCCCCTTCAACCCCAGAGGCAAGAGCAACATGGTCGACTGGGTGGCGGCGCGCTGCGATTTTCCCAACTACGGCAGGCTGATAAACTTCACCTTCCCGCCCGGGAAGCTGGTGAAAGGCACGCAGCAATTCGAGTCCCTGGTGGACCAGAACCCCGAGATCTCCGCCCAGATAACGCTGTGGAACCAGGCCGGCTCCAGGGTCATCCGCGGAAACACCCTGGTCATCCCGGTCGAGGAATCCCTGCTCTACGTGGAGCCTCTCTACCTCGAGGCCACCAACCCGGCTATCCCGCAGCTCAGGCAGGTCATCGTGGGGTTCGGCGACGCCATCGCCATGAAGCCCACGCTTAAGGAGGCCCTGGAGGCAATATTCGGAGCCGGGCCACAACCGCAGCCGGAGCCCGAACCTGGCCCACAGCCGCAACCCGGCCCGGAGCCGGGCGCCGATCTGGCGCAGCTCATCCAGCAGGCCAACCAGGCTTACGACGAGGCGCAGGCGGCTCTGCGCAACGGGGACTGGGCTACCTACGGGGCGAAGATGGAGCAGCTCAGCCAGATTCTCGACCAGATGGCCGCCGCCGTCCCCAGGCAATAGCGTGTACTTCTGAGCCCCGGTGCCCGATCGCGAGCGGGACAGGAGCCGAGCCTCACGCAGAGTGAATGCGGCGGCGGATCCCAGGTCATATGACCTGATATCTGGCGGAACCGGACGACCCGTACGGCGCATCCTGCTGGCCGTGTTAACCACGCCTTTATCGCTAAAAACGAAGAGACGGTGGCCCGAGCCCCACAAGGACCTTTGTGACCGGTTCTTGCGGGCGGCGCATGCTTTAATGCTCAACATATAAAGGCCGGCGCCCTGCGGTGACGATGCTAAAGAATACAGATAATGGTAATATGAGCTGGAGTACGGCTTCGCCGGCAGGGAGGGCAAGGCTTGAGAAGGTGCGAAACCTGCGGGCTTCCGCGCAAGCTCTCGGAGAGGTACGTGTGGCTGGGGAACGGCGTCATCCTGGCGCGCCTGGACCCCGGCATGCGCATGGTGATATTCGAGGCGGACTATTATTCGTTCGTCTGGTCCGAGCTGGAGCGCCGCTTGGGCGTCAACGCCGCGGACGCCATGATCAGGGGGCAGCAGGCAGCCACCTTTGACTACCTTAAGAACCACTTGATTTATGGATGGCGCAAGGCTGCTGTGCGATACCTTCCCACGCGGCTCGTTTTCGATACCGTCATGAAGGAGATGACGCTGCTGGGTCTGTGCCGCATGGAGCTGCTGGCCCACCGCTGGCGGAGGTTCATAGTCCTGAGGATAAGTTCCCCCTTCGACATCATCTCCATCGCCTGGGGCGCAAAAGGGCTCCTGGAGTACGCTACGGGCAAGAAAGCCGAGGTGTCCTGGAAGAAAGAGGGAGGAGACTACGTCCTCACCGTAGCCCTTATGACCCGGGGAGACGCGACGGAAATGGATGAAAAGGATCTGGAGATCATGCGCGAAGCCAAGCAGGAGGCACTGATGGGAGGAGGTTTCATCTCCACCGGAGAGGAGAGGGGTGATCCTTGCTCTGCTTGCGGCCTTCCCCGCGCCCTTACGGAGCTGGAATGGGTGGAGGAGGAGGGCGTGATCCGCAGGCGCGACAGCGGGAGGCGTTACATCTTCTCCACCGGGCACATATTCATAGGGGTGGTACGCGACCTGGAGAGAAAGCTGGGCATGGACCTTGATACGACGGTTATGGAGATAACCAAGGAGTTCCACCTGCGCGACCTCAGGGGCATAAACATACACACCAGGCACGGCGCCTACCGGTCAGCGGCCAGGTATCTGC
>JACVJG010000245.1 GCA_015711875.1 Candidatus Solincola jinzensis
GGACACGCGCAGGGCGCGTGCCTGCGTACCGCCGCTGCTCATCAGGGCATGGCGCGCGCCGGCGAGGATCAGGGAAAAAGGCGCGGGATTCAGGTATGATGTTGTTCCCGCGGGAGAAGAGCAAGGAGGAACGCTTGCCGCCGCTCTGGCGAGCCGGGACGGCACCTCGGCCCGCGGGTGGTGGCGTTCAAGGGCGGTGGCCGAAAACCCGAGACAATGGGAATAAGAGGGGCAGGCGCGCGAGCGTCTGGAGGGAGCGGTAGCGGCCCACGGGGCCGCGTCCGCTGCAGGCGCTGCGACGCCCCGGCGACATGACGGGCGGCCGGCGGCAAAAGGTATACCCGCACGCGAGGGAGCGCGGCATCGCCTGGCGGAGACTGGATGTCCGCGGCAGGATGTCGAGCGAGGAGATAGAAGGGTATTATCAGCGCGAGGGCAAGGAGAGGCGGAAGGATGAGGCGCGGGAAGCGATTGACCATCGTGATACCTTCTTACTGGGGCAGGCGGTCGGAGGAGCCCTTCAACGAGGAAGATGCCGTTTACGACCATCCCACGCCCCTGGACGCCAGCGGTACTCTGGCGCGCGCCCTGGAAAGCGTGCGCATCCTGAGGTACCGGGATTTCCGCGTGGTGGTGTTGGGGTCCGCCACCCATCCCGACCTGGAAGAGGCGGTGGAGGAGAAGCTTAGGGAGATTATCAAGCCCTTCAAGAGGCATTATCCCCTTGCCCTCCTCACCCACTCCCAAGAGAGGGAGATGCGGCTCATCCTGGAAGAAAAAGGCAGGAAGCGTCACACGTGCTTCGTGTCCCTGAGGGGATATTCCAATATCAGGAATTTCTGCCTCCTGGCCGCCCACCTCTCTGGCGCGGAGGCGGCGGTGCTCTTCGACGACGACCAGGTGTATGAGGATCCCTACTACCTCGACAAAGTGGCGCAGAACATCGGGGAGGAGAGGGACGGGGGCGCCGTACTGGGCATAGCCGGCTATTACGTGAACCCGGACGGGAGCTATCGCGTGCCGCCGAACCGCGATCCCGTGCTGGCGGAATGGCCGGCGGCGGAATGCATGAACCGCGCCTTCGATATCATCGAGGGCGGCGGGAGGCTGAAGCCCACGCCCTGGGTGTTCGGGGGAAACATGGTAGTGCATAGGGAGCTGTTCATGCGCGTGGCCTTCGATCCCCTGGTGACGCGCGGCGAGGACATCGACTACCTTATCAACGCCAGGTTCCTCGGACACGACTTCCTGCTCGACAACACCCTGTGGATAAGGCACCTACCTCCCCCCAAGACCGCTCCCCTCTGGCGCAGGTTCAGGGAGGACCTGGACCGTTTCGTTTACAGCCGGGAAAAGCTGCGCGGCCAGGAGCCTCTGGAGGAGGTGGCGCGGGAAGTGACGGCGGAGGAGCTCGATCCCTACCCCGGGCGCTTTCTCCGCGACGACCTGGAGGACCTCATCTACCGCACCTGCGTGCTCATGGCGCTGCGCTGCCTCTCCGAGGGCGATGAGAAGGGATACCAGGAATGCATGAACAACCTCCTGCGGGCCCGCTCTCTACGGTGGATGCCCGAGCGCCCCTTTCTCTCCTACATGCAGTGGAGGCGGGGATGGGAGGATTTCATGCGCGAGGCGGGGGAGGACGAGGGATTGCGTGCGGTGGTGGAGGGAGCGTTCGATGAGCGGGGATGATGCGTGATGGGCGAATCGCGGACCGTCCTCGATCCCGAGGTCATTCAGCGCTGCCAGGAGATAGGATGCGCGGATATCCTGGTGGGCATACCGAGCTTCCGCAACGCCGACACCATAGCCCATGTGGTGCGCGCCGCCGCCGAGGGCATGGTGAGGTATTTCCCCGGCCTGCGTCCAGTGATCGTGAACTCCGACGGCGGCTCCACCGACGACACCGTGAGGGTGGTGCTGGACACCCCGGTTCCCCCGGAGGTGGAGAAGATCGTTACCCCCTACAAGGGGTTGCCGGGAAAGGGCTCCGCCTTCAACGCCATCTTCGAGATAGCCTGCCGCCTGAGGGCGCGCATCTGCGTGGTGGTGGACTCCGACCTGCGCAGCATCACCCCGGAATGGATACGCCTGCTGGGGGAGCCGGTGTGGAAGAACAGCTACGGCTTCGTGGCCCCTTATTACATACGCCACAAATACGACGGCACCATCACCAATTGCCTCGCCTACCCCCTGACGCAGGCCCTTTATGGGCGGCGCATCCGCCAGCCCATCGGGGGGGATTTCGGCTTCACCGGCTCCCTCGCCTTGCTCTATTCGCACATGGACGTGTGGAAATCCGACATCGCCAAGTTCGGCATCGATATCTGGATGACCACCACCGCCATAACCGAGGGTTTCCGTATCTGCCAGTCGGCCATGGGGGTGAAAATACACAACGTCAAGGATCCCGGCAGCGACCTGGGTTCCATGTTCAGGCAGGTGGCCTCGACCATTTTCTATCTCATGGGGGTGCACGAGGTGAAGTGGATGCAGGTGAAGGGCTCGACGGCCACGCGCGTCTTCGGGGATGCGCGTTATATAGAGCCGGAGGCCATGGAGATCAACGTGGAGAACCTCATCGACCATTTCCAGAGCGGTTTCGAGGGCTATCAGGAGCTGTGGGAGCGCGTGCTGGAGCCGGCCAACATGATGGAGGTATCCTTCGCGAGGATGGCGGAACAAGAGGCAGATTTTTCCTTTCCGGAGAAGCTCTGGGCCAAGATCGTCTACGATTTCGCGGTGGCCTACAACTTCGATTGCGAGATCCCGCGGCGGGAGCTCATCGATTCCCTCATCCCCCTTTACTGCGCGCGCACCGCCGACAACGCCATCAGGACGCGCAACATGACCAGCATGGAGGCGGAGTACCTGGTGCAGCGCCAGGCGGAGGAGTTCGAGTGGTTCAAGCCTTACCTGGTGGAGAAATGGCTCAGGGCCAAGGCTCTTGCCGGGGGGGCGCCCATGGACAGCCTGCCGGTGAGCGGCTGAGATCTTGCTCCGGCGAGGGCACTGAGACCGCCGCGGCGCGATTCCCTCCCGCTCCGGGGAGGTTGCGGCGTTCCATTTCCACCGTCGCTTGCCGATGACCGTGGCGGCCGCATGCCTCCTTGCGAGCCCGCGCCGGACCCACCACCCCACAATTTGTGTTCCGGACCTTGCTCGCGGCACATGATGTTGATCTCGGAAAAAAAGTCCCTTACGGTGGTTGATTTTCCCTTGTATATGGACGAATATAGAGGCATAATGGAGGAAAATGGATCATTATGGAGTATAATGGAGTATAAGTAGAGGCGATGTGGAGCCCCGGTGGCAGGATGAGGCGCGACGCGGGGCGCATCGCGGGAGCCGGGGGAGCGGAACGGGAAAGCGGAGATGTTTTTCGGGTCTTTCGAACACGCGCTTGACGACAAGGGGCGTATCATCATGCCCGCCAAGTTCCGCGCCAAACTCGCGGAAGGAGTGGTCATGGCGCGCTGGATCGAGCAGTGCGTGGCGGTGTTCCCCCGCAGCGAGTTCGAGAAGATGGCGGAGCGCATACAGGCGCTGCCCGAGGGCAGCGCGGAGAAGAGGGAGTTCGTGCGCGTGCTCTTCGGCCATGCGTTCGAAGCCGTGCCCGATCGCCAGGGGAGGCTTACCATCCCCCCCAAGCTGCGCGAGGTAGCGGGCCTCGACCGCGAGGTGGAGGTGGTGGGGATGATGAACCGCGTGGAGATCTGGGACCGACGCCGCTGGGCAGAGTCCACCCGGGGTGGGCTGGAGCGTTTCGAGCAGACGGCGGAAAAGCTTTCGGAGATGGGGTTCTGAGGCCGGTACGCAGGGAGGTCGGCGCATGTTGGATCTGATCGCGCAAAGCCGCCGCCAGTGGCCGCTCTGCCGAGGGGAGGCGCGCCGTACCCTGCGCCACCTGCTGGAGGCAAATGGGCGAAGGTGATGCCAGGCATGTACCGGTTATGCTGCCGGAGGTCGTGGGCATATTGCGCCCCCGCCCGGGGAAGCTCTTCGTGGACGCCACCGTCGGCGAGGGCGGGCATGCCCTGGCTCTGCTGGAAGGAATGGGGGGGAAGGGTTGCCTGATAGCGCTGGACAGGGACGAGGAGGCGCTGGAAAGAACGCGGGAGCGGCTGCGCCCCTACGCGGACTCCGTCCTGCTGGTGCACGCGGAGTTCTCGCGCCTGGAGGAGGTGTTGGCGCAGGCGGGCGTGGAGGCACCGCACGGTATCCTTTTCGACCTGGGGGTTTCCTCGTTGCAGCTGGAGGAGGCGGAGAGGGGGTTTTCCTTCCGCCGCCCTGCGCGCCTGGACATGCGTATGGACAGGAGCCAGGAACTCGACGCCTGGAAGGTGGTGAACGGCTATGAGGAGAGAGAGCTGGCGCGTATTATCCGCGCTTACGGCGAGGAGCGTTGGGCTTCCCGTATCGCTCGGAACATCGCTATCGCGAGAAAGCGCGCGCCCATCGACACCACGGATCGACTTGCTGAGATTGTGAGGGATTCCATACCCGCGGCGGCGCGACGCCGGGGAGGGCATCCCGCGAGGAGGACCTTTCAAGCCCTGCGGATGGAGGTGAACGGGGAGATGCGCAACCTGGAGGCGGCCCTGCCGCAGGCCGCGAGGGCCCTGCGGAGGGGAGGCAGGATGGTGGTCATCTCCTACCATTCGCTGGAAGACAGGACGGTCAAGCGTTTCATGGCCGCGCGGGGCTCGCGTTGTGCCTGCGATCCTGAGCAGGAAGGTTGCGCATGTGGCGCGCCAGGGGAGTTGCGCATATTGACCCCCGCTCCCCTGCGGCCATCACGATCGGAGATAGACCATAACCCGAGGGCTCGCAGCGCCAAGCTGCGGGCGGCCGAGAAGAGGTAGGAGCGGTTACCGATGTCGCTGGCCCTGGAATGGAGATCCGTCGCCCAACCGGCGACAAGGGAACAAAAGCCCGCGGCGCGGGCGGGGCAGGGGCGCAACCTCCGCGCGGCGCAAGAGGGGCGCAGGGTGCGCATCGTCTTCGCCTGCTTCGCCTGCGTGGCCGCCTGCATCTGCGCTTTGCTACTCTTCTCGGTGTTCCTGCACGTGATGGTGGTGCAGAACGAGATGCGGATCAGGGAGCTGGAAAGGCGCATAGAGCTGGAAAAGCGCGGACAGGAGGCGCTGCGGGTGGAGATAGCCACTCTGGAGGCTCCCGGTAGGATAGAGCGCATCGCGGTGGAGGAGCTGAAGATGGAACAGGTGGCCCGCGCCGAATACCTGGAGACGCCGGCTTTCCGGGCGGCCAGGAGCGACGGCGGAGGGGCTT
>JACVJG010000246.1 GCA_015711875.1 Candidatus Solincola jinzensis
TCCAGCAGTATGCGTTTGAATCCCAGGCCCCTGAACTTCTTCACCAGGCTTTCCCGCGTTTCCTCCCCGCGCAGCCGCGCGAAATCGCTTTGCTCGACTTCTATGCGCGCCTCTCCCGGGCCGTCGACCCGCACCCGCAGCTGCCGCACACCCAGGCTTTCCAGCCATTCTTCCGCCACCTCCACCTTGGCCAGAAGGGCGCGGTCGAGGGCCATGCCGTAGGGAAAGCGGGTAGCCAGGCAGGGTCGCGCCGGCGCGTCCCAGTTGGGAAGACCGAGCTCGCGCGCCGCGGCGCGCACCTCGCGCTTGCTCAAGCCCGCTTCCTCCAGGGGGCTTTTGGCGCCGAGCTCCAGGCGGGCTTTCCTGCCCGGGCGGTGCAGGGAAGCGTCGTCGAGGTTGGAGCCCTCGAGCAAGGCTGCATACCCCCGCTCACGCGCCATACCGCCGAGCAGCTCGAGGCGAAACCGCTTGCACAGGTAACAGCGCTCGCGGGGGTTGTCCTCGAAACCAGGCAGGGACATCTCGTCCGCCTCCACCATCTCGAAGGGCAGGGCGAGCCTTTTGGCCACGGCTATGGCGCTGGTGAGGTCGCGGCGTGGCAGGAGGGGTGAAGCCACCGTTACCGCCAGCATGCGGTTGCCCAGGACCTCGCGGGCGAGGAAGGCTACCAGGGTGGAATCGACGCCGCCCGAGTAAGAGACGATCGCGGACGGCAGTTCGGCGATAATGCCGCGCGCCACGTCGAGCTTGCTCTCCAACGCCGCCTCCAACCTCGCTTTTCCGCTCCATGAAAAGTATAAAGCCTCGGGAGCGAGTGGGACACCGGCATGAAGAACGCTTTTTAACACCGCGGGAGACTTGTCCGTTGTTATATGGATGCCCCGTCCCCTCGCTTGCCTTGGCAAGGTTCAAAGACCGCAAAATGCCATGGCCACGGGAGAGCCACCAGGGTCTGCCCTGCATGATAGCCGGCCTCTTCACCGGCACTGTCGTGGAGTCGCCATGAGAAGAGCCGCCCCGCTTTATCCTTATATCCTTGCGCTATCGATAACCATCTCGCCTTCGTCGTAGCGGCGCCGCTCCGGAAAGGACCGCCTGGTTCTGTGCGGACGTGGCCTGCATCCTTTTCGCCGCTATCAACGCGGAACCGCCATGAGGGTAGTGGTTTGGCTCTGCCCGGAACGCCTTCCCCGACTCGGGTTCACATCCAGCGCCGGGGCGAAGGTGCCCGGTCAGCGCCGCTGGCAAAACGCGGCCCTTGAACATCCGGGTCACCACGCGACACGGCACCGTGACGTTTCGGCAGGCGCTATCGGGTTGAGAAAAGACCGATATACATCCCCATCATCCTGGCGATCGAACATCCGGGTCACCACGCGATGGTTTTGGCAGCGCCTTTCAGGTTGAAATGAACAGAGAGAACAACCTGTAATCTTGACAAACCAGGCATATCCAGCAAGGGGAATGGAGCGATTTGCCAAAGCGCCCCGCCGTCCCGGCGCGGGTCTGGAGTGTGGTATCCTCTTCTGTGAAAGGAGGTAGGCCGAGAATTGGACGCCATAAAGAACAACGCTGGCATATTCATAACCCTGCTCTTTCTTTTGGACCTGGTGTTGCTGGCGGCGGTTTTTATGCTCTTCCGCCAGCTCTCACTGCTTCGCCGCAACATCAACATCCTCAAGCGCGGGGTCGATGGGTCCAGCCTGGTGGAGAAAGTGGCATCCCAGGCCCTGCAGATCGAGGAGATCTTTCACATCCTCGACGAGCATGCGGCGCAGAAGGAATACCTCACCGACGTGCTGGCGGGCGCGCTGCAGCGCGTGGCGGTGGTGCGCTTCGACGCCTTCGAGGACATGGGAGGCAAGCTCAGCTATTCCGTGGCCATGCTCGACGAGAACAGGGACGGGGTCATCTTTACTTCCATCTATGGCCGCAACGAGAACCGCACTTACGCCAAGGCGGTACGCGCTGGAAGAGCCTCCCACGTGCTGTCACAGGAAGAGGAGGAGGCGTTGCGCCGCGCCATGGGCATTAAACCCCCTCTCATCCGCGCGCGCAGAAGCGGGACACAGGCACCCTTCGACATCCAGGCGGCGGAAGAGGGGGGCCTGTCCACCAGGGAGGAGGATGGCTCTTGGGTGATGTGACCCACGCCATATCCTGCCGCAGCGTGGCTTACCTCGGCCCTCCTGGCACCTTCACCGAGGAGGCCCTGCGAGCATGGCGCGGCCTCTCCTGCGAAACGGCGCTGCCCTTCCCTACCGTGGAGGAAGCCATTCTGGCGGTGCAGGACGGCCTGGCAGACGGCGCGGTGGTGCCTATCGAAAACTCCATCGAGGGCTCGGTCAACGCCACCCTGGACTGCCTGGCCTTCGAGGCGGAAGTGCTCATACGGGGCGAGAAGGTATGTCGGGTGCGCCACCACCTGCTTGCGCGTCCGGGGGTGCGCATGGAAGAAATAACCAGGGTGGTCTCGCACCCCCAGGCGGCGGCGCAGTGTCGGCGCCACCTCGTGGAGACGCTCCCCGGAGTGGAGGTGGTGGCTGCCAACAGCACCTCGGAGGCGGCGAGCAGGGTGGCGGAGTCGCCGGAGCCCGCGGCGGCGCTGGGAAGCCTGCTGGCGGCGGAACTCTACGGACTGGAGGTGCTGCGCGAAGGCATGGAGGACCACCCCGACAACCGCACCCGTTTTGTGCTCCTGGGCAAGGAGAAGATGCCCCCCACGGGGCGGGACAAGACCTCCATGGTCTGCTTCATCCACCAGGACCGCCCCGGCATGCTGCTGCAGATACTGCAGGAGTTCGCCTTCCGCTATATCAATCTCTCCAAGATCGAATCCCGCCCCACCAAGAAGGTGCTGGGCGACTACTGCTTCTTCATCGATTGCGAGGGGCACGAGGAGGACGAGGTGCTGGCCTCGGCCCTGAAGTGCCTGCGCTGCAAACTGCCCCGCGTAAAGCTCCTGGGATCATATCCGGCTTACGTCGGGGAGGGCGACGGTGCTTGACCAAGCTCCGTACGGAGATGCTCGGGCGGGCGCTCAAGGCAGGTCTTGGAAAGAAAGCTGGAGAAAAAGGTTTATTCATGGCTCATGGAGATGGCCTCTATCGTAAAAGGCCTAGCTCACGCGGCGTCAGACGCGCGCATGAGGGGGGATATGATGCGTGATCGCGTTTATGGAAGGTATAGGATGAGGCGACTTATCATGATATCGCGGGAGGAATTTCAGGCTTGCCCCTTGCTCGGAATAGAGGGCTTGAGGGCGTTATGCCGCCATTGCGAACAGGAGGAGGGCCGTCATGCTTGACCTCAAGTTCATACGCGATAACGCTGACGCGGTGCGCAGGGCGGTGGCCAGCCGCGGCCTGGAGGTCCCTTTGGAGAGGCTTCTGGAGCTCGACGCGAGGCGCAGGAAGATACTGGTAGAACTCGAGGAGAAACGCGCGCGCCACAAACGCGGCAACAAGGAGATAGGGGAGATCATGCGCCGCGGAGGGGACGTCTCGGCCCTGCGTGAGGAGATGGGCGCCCTCAGCGAGGAGATCAAGGCCCTTGAGGCGGAGGAAGGCGATATCGACGGCGAGATGCGCGAGATCCTTATACGCATCCCCAACCTTCCCCATGAGTCCGTTCCCGTGGGGCCGGACGAGACCTTCAACCAGGAGGTGCGCCGCTGGGGGGAGCCGCGGGAATTCGCCTTCAAGCCCCTCTCCCACTGGGAGCTGGGCGAGGGCCTGGACATCCTCGACTTCCAGCGCGGGGTGAAGATCGCGGAATCGCGCTTCACCCTGCTCAAGGGTAAAGGGGCCCTGCTGGAGCGGGCGCTGATCAACTTCATGCTGGACCTGCACACGCGCGAGCACGGCTATACCGAGGTCTTCCCGCCCATCCTGGTCAACGAGGAGAGCATGTTCTCCACCGGCCAGCTCCCCAAGCTCAAGGACGAGATGTACCGCTGCCGCGACGACGACCTCTACCTCATCCCCACCGCCGAGGTGCCGGTGACCAACATCCACCGCGGCGAGACCCTGCGCGAGGATGACCTCCCCCTCTACTACTGCGCCTACACCCCCTGCTTCCGGCGCGAGGCGGGCTCCTACGGCCGCGACATCCGGGGGCTCATCCGCCAGCACCAGTTCAACAAGGTGGAGCTGGTGAAGTTCGTGCACCCTGAGACCTCCTACGACGAACTGGAAAAACTCACCAACGACGCCGAGGAGGTTCTGCGGCGCCTGGGACTGCCCTACCGCGTGGAGGTGCTTTCCACCGGCGACCTCTCCTTCTCCGCCGCCAAGTGCTACGACCTCGAGGTGTGGCTTCCCTCCTACGGCGAGTACAAGGAGATATCCTCCTGCTCCAATTTCACCGACTTCCAGGCGCGGCGGGGGGACATCCGCTTCAAGCCCGCCGGCAAGGGAAAGTCGCAATACGTGCACACCCTCAACGGCTCCGGGGTGGCCATCGGCCGCACCGTGGCCGCCATCCTGGAGAACTACCAGCGCGAGGACGGGAGCGTGGAGGTCCCCGAGGCCCTGCGCCCCTACATGCACGGCCTGGATTTGATCACGGCGGGCTGAGCCCCGCTATGGAAAGCGGCATGAATATGCGATGGCGTCAGTGTTGAGCATCCAACCAGAGAGGCGAGCGCCAATCGTCATCCCACGTTAGAGTTACAGCCCAGTATATGGATTGCCGCCAGCTGAGAACGAGCATATCGTGGGAGAGAAAAAGCAACCACGTGCCAGGGGCGCAAGCCCGGAACAACGAGCCTTCCCGGTCACCGCAATAGTCGCCTTAGGCCAACTCGTAGCTTGCCGTATTGAGATGATTTCTTCAGTCGGGCAAGCCCGTGATCCCCTTCCTGGGACCAAGCGCTGCAATATCCGGGTAAACGCACGCCGTCCCCTGTTGTCCCCTGTTCTTAAAACGGCCCCACGGACAATGAGCACATTGTTCCGGAGGCGAAAAGAAAGCTCGCCTGCAACGCACGCTTCAGCTGTTTCCCCATGCCCTTCGGCGAGGAGTGTGGTCGGGTTATAGACGGCCTGGGGCGTTTATCCGCTTGACATCGTCCTTGACGGGTGCAAGGTATAGATAAGAGAGGATCGTTCCGTCGCGCTTTGTGGCGCGGCCGTGGTCTGCGATGCGAAACGAAGAACTGTTGGTCATAATCCGCCGCATCATGCGTGATTTCTCCCCCCTGCTCCCGGGGATGCGCCTGGAGGTGGTCTCCGGCGAGGCCTTCCGTGCCCGCCTGTTGAGCAGGCC
>JACVJG010000247.1 GCA_015711875.1 Candidatus Solincola jinzensis
GATCTCTTCGAGCAGCTCCCCGAGGTGGGGGACCCGGACAAGCCCAAGTTCGTCTTCTTCTTCGACGAGGCCCACCTGCTCTTCGAGGGCACGCCGGCGGCCCTTCAGGACAAGATCCTGCAGGTGGTCAGGCTGATCCGCAGCAAGGGGGTGGGGGTCTATTTCATCACCCAGAACCCCGTGGATATCCCCGACGACGTGCTGGGGCAACTCGGCAACCGCATCCAGCACGCCCTGCGGGCCTACACGCCCAAGGAGCAGAAGGCCATCAAGCAGGCGGCCGAGACCTACCGCACCAACCCCGACCTCGACGTCGCCCGGGCGGTGCAGGAGCTCGAGGTGGGCGAGGCGCTCATGAGCTTCCTGGACGAGAAGGGCGCCCCGACGGTGGTGGACCGCTTCTTCGTGCTTCCGCCCGGCACCGCCTTCGGGCCGGCGGACGAGGGCGTGCTGGCCGCCGCGAGAGGGCAGAGCCCGGTGGCGGGCAAGTACGACCAGGCCATCGACGACGAATCCGCCTACGAGGTGTTGCAGGCGCGCGTGGCCGCGGCCGTGGCGGCGGAGGAGGAAGCAGAGGCGCGGAAGGAAGCGCCCGAGGCGACTGGGGAGGTGGAGCGAGAAAAGCCCCGTAAGGCCGCAAAGAAGGCAAGCAGCAGGGAGGGGATCCTGGAGGCCATGGCAAAAAGCGCGGCGCGCAGCGTCGGCTCCCAACTCGGAAGACAGATAGTGCGCGGGGTCCTCGGCGGCATCCTCGGCGGAAAAAGATAGAGGCGCGATCGCCTGGTGGCGAAACAGCTGACGGTTTCATAAAATGGCCGCGGTGGAGAAAAAAACCAGCTTGATAACAGCTTGGGTATCCTGATCACGAAGTAAGCCTATATTGCTGGAAAAAGATAACAGATGCCTGACCGGCAAGGCCTTTATGCCGCATGCGCCGGAGGCTTTAAGTCCTCTAGGTCGCGCAGGGTGAACTCGAAGCAGGCGCCCCCTTGGTTATAGGCGCGGATGGCGCCGCCGTAAAGGGTCACCAAGCGGTGCACGATGGAGAGTCCGAGGCCACTCCCCCCGTCTTTTCCGCGGTGCAGGGGAAGGAAGATATCCTCCGCCTCTCCCTCGGGTATGCCCGGGCCGTTGTCCCGAACCCTGTAACGGTGAAAGCCGCTCTCCTCGCGGTGCTCTATCCATATCACCGGCTCCGGGTCATGGTTGTAGGCTATGGAGTTGGAGATGAGGTTTGAGAATATCTGGTAGATGTGCGTGGGATCAGCCCTCACCGTGCCCAGATCCTCGTCACGACACACTTTTATCCCTTTTTCCTCTATGCTCGCGGCCCTTTCCTTCAGCACCTTCTCCACCACCCCGCGCACCTCCACGCGGGAGGTCTTCTCGGGCATCTGTCCCGCCTTCGCCAGCGCCAGCAGGTCCTCGATGAGCGACTGCGCCGTTTCGGAGCTCTCTCGCATGATCTCCAGCACCTTTCCGACGTTTTCTGCCGCCCTCGCGTCTTCGCAATCCCTCAAGATTACCTCCAGGCCAGAGATGGCGGACCGGATAACCGATACGGGGCCACGCAGGTCATGGGATACCACCTCCGCGTAAAGCTCCAGCTCGCGGTTGGCGCGGATGATCTCCTCTTCCATGCGCTTGCGCTCGCTGATGTCGGTGAGGATGCCCCTTATGCCGACGGTCGTTCCTCGCTCGTCCTTTACCGCCGTGGAATACACCATGCAGGGGAAGGTGGTGCCGTCCTTCCTGCGCGCCAGGTACTCCCGCGTGTCCCCCTCCGATGCCCCCGAAATCAACTTCCCTATGGCGCGCGTGACGCGGTCATGGTCCGAGGGGTCGATCAACCCCAGGGCGTCCAGCCCTTTCGACATGTCCTCCTCCGTGTAGCCGAACATCTCCAGGCCGGCGCGGTTCACGTAGGCGATCCTGCCACCCGCGTCTATCTCGAAGACCACCTGCGGCAGGCTCTCGGCCAACACCCGGTACTTTTCCTCCGACTCCCGCAGCGCTTTTTCCGCCTTCTTCAGGTCCGTTATGTCGTTGATGAACCCTTCAATGGCCACGACTTCACCGTGGTGCCGTACTGGCCTGATATTGAAGGTGCGATACACGATCTCGCCGTCGCGGGTATGGTGGCCGATCTCTCCGGTGATCGTCTCCCCCGTCAGGGCTCGCTCGATGTTCTGCCTCGCCTCCTCAAACTCCTCGGATGCCTGATCGAACTCGAGGGGTCTTCCGACCACCTCCTCCAGCTTGATTCCATGCATGCGTTCCCATGCCGGGTTGACGTATTGCCACCGCCAGTCCCTGCCCACGCGGTAATACCCGAAGGGTGCGGTCTCGACGATGCCGCGGAAGCGCTCCTCACTCTCCTTCAGTTCCCGGTAGATGAGGTCGTAGGGCTCGGTGAGGGAGGTGACCACCACCGCGCGGTAGATGAGGTAGAAAGAGACGATCTTCAGGAAGTGGCCGAGCTGGTTGAAGAGCCCGTAGGGGTCTACATAGAGGGTGAAGGAGAGTTCCGAGGCCACGGTGACGAGGATGGAGGCTGAGAGCAGGAACAGCACCCTCCGCTCCGTCTTTTCTCGCTCGCGGTAGAGGTAAGCCAGA
Source organism: Candidatus Solincola jinzensis (assembly GCA_015711875.1). The sequence goes on from JACVJG010000247.1 coordinate 2,617, forward strand.
GCGCCCAGCAATATGGCGCATATGACGTATTCGCTGGCGATCTTGAACCTGGTCAGCCCCGCGCCTTCCACATAACATGTAGGGAATATCTGCCATATAAATATGGATAGATAAAGAAGGGCCGAGATGGAGGCGAAAGCGGCGAAGGCGTATACGGGTCTTAGTTTGCGGCGCAGGAAAAGGGGCGCGGCCAGAAGCGACAGGCTCTCCAGGTAGCGGGCGGAGATCCACAGTTGCGTTGGCAGGTTGGTCTGGTAACCCTGGAAGATGCCCATGCCCTTGTAGGCCAAGGTATGGACGATGTCGATGCCGCCCACAAAGAGATAGGCGATCCCCAGGAAGAGGAGGAAGCCGTTGGTGGCAGTGCGACGGGTGTTCCACGCGATGATGAAGATGCTCCAGGCGATGAGCACGCTGAAGACCTCGGCGATGCCATGGAAGAGCAGGTAGTTGTAGCGGGATAACAGGTAGAGGAACCCGAAGGCGATGCACGCGGCAGCGCCATACAGGGAGATGGCCCTGCCTGGGCGCATGCCACGCTGCGGACCCATGCCTCCACGCGATTCGACCATGGCCTTACCCCTGCGCAGCCGGAATCTCAGGCGCCTCGCCTCAGCGCCGTTCCTTTTGCCGTATTTTATAACAATTCCTTCCCCGTGGAAGCGCTCCGTTCCAGGGCATCGGGGTCTTGATGCGGATGGATCTATCTCCGCTCAGGAATGCGACAAGCGCCTAGGAAGACCAGGCACAGCGGGGAAGCGATATGACTGTATGGAAAAGATTTATGAGAGAGCGTCTACCCGTGGCCCCGAGACTTTTTCTGTTGCCGAATATGACTTGCCCCGGAACCCTCAGACGCTCATCGATCCGCCGGTTTTCGATGGGCCTTGTGCAGGCGGTGCTCCTCCTCCACCGCCTGGGCCCTCATCCCCATCGGTCTAACTGTTTTCGGTGGGCCAGAGGTTCTCTGTGCATGCGAATCTATGCATCCGGGCCCTGAGGCCGCATACGGATGGATGCACGGAAGAAACGCTGCCTCTTCGCCCTTGGAACGCTATTCCTTCCGTGGCACGCAGGCGCTCACATCCCGTCCTCCCCGGTCAATCCCCCATCGTCCTCAGGAAGGAAGCGACCTTCTACCTGATCAGAGGGCATCAGGGCCGGGATTGCTCTCCCCTTTGTTACCCAGTTCAGTGCGGCAGGGGCTTTCCGTCCACGCAGGGTGGCGCTTTCCATCCCATTATGTCGTATATGGTAGGCGCTATGTCTCCAACCTCCACCTCCTCGTCCACCACCGTGCCGGGTAGGTAAGCAGGCCATCCGGCTGGCGCCTTGAAGGCCAGCGATATATGGGTGGTCTGGAGGCCGCCGTGGGCGGCAGGAAAGCCGATCTGCACGTTGTCAGGGACATTCCCCAGGGTGATGCCCACGGGATTGATGGCGCCGGCCAGCACCTGGCCGTGGGCGGCGATATTATAGTTGTATCTCGGGAACACGAAGAGGTCGGGCCAGAGGTGCCCTCCCTCCTCGTTCGGATGGGTGACCCAATACTCGGAGTACAGCTCCATGGGGCGCACGCGCCCTTGCTCGCCGTAATCGACCCCCTTAATGGCCTCCTGTCTGTTTATCACGATCAGGGGCTGCACCGGCCCCAGCACGGGGTCGTTCACGGTATATCCCTCGAGGATCTCCTCGATGGCCTTGAGCTTGGCGGGGTCTTCGCACCATATCTGGTTTATCTCCGTGCCCCCGCCCTCATGGTAATCCTCGTTCAGGAGCAGGCCGCGCTCCCTGAGGATGAGGCGCAGATCCAGCACCTGGTAGCCGTTTTTCTGGTCCTTGACGTTCTCCATGCCGTGGTCGGAAAGCAGCACCACGATGCTGTTGTCGTACACGCCGCGCTCCTTCAAGGTGCGCACGAACTCCGCGAATAGCCCGTCCACCTCACGGCAGATGTCCAGGCACTCGTCTCGCCGCATCCAGGGGCTGTAGCGGCTTATGTCGTCCCAGGCGCCGGGGGTCCCCCGGCCGTCCCATTCACCGCTCTCCCAGGAACTGCCCGTGAAATGGCCGGTGTTGTCGAGGTCGGCGGCGTTGATGTAGCAGACGTCAGGGTCCTCCTCGGCGATGGATCGCAGGAAGGAATCCACAAGGTAACGGTCCTCACAGTGGTTCCCGGGCATGAAGCCGATGATGATGTTTATGGGCATGATATAGAGCCCAAGGCCCTGTATGATGCTGAACTGGCCCAGCAGGGCGGGGATTATCACCTCGCGTGTGGTGTCTCCGTAGAAGCAGGCGGAAAACGGTCCAGAGGGGGGGTCCCAGGGGTCGGAGTCCGTCTGGGGGTCGCCCGCCGCACGGTATTTGTAAGGAGGAGGGAAGAAGAGAGGGAAGCGCTCGCTGTGCCCCACGATGTCCACTGACCGCTCTCCCTCTATGTCCGCCAGCCAGTTCTTGTTGGACCAGAACCCGGTGAGTGCTTTGCCCTCCGTCTCCTCCTTGGCCACCTCGAAGATCCTTTTGATCGGCTCGCCCCCGGGCCCATAGCGCATCAGCTCCATGGAGTTGGCCGCGGTGACCACCTCGTCGTGCTCGGTGAACCTCGTGAACGTGCCACCCACCATGTATATACCCGTGGTGCCCGTGTAGGTCCCGGCGAGAGCGTTGGTG
>JACVJG010000248.1 GCA_015711875.1 Candidatus Solincola jinzensis
GAGTCGAGGAAGTTCTGGTGCTCGATGATCATGTAGCCGGCGGTGCCCACCACGATCACTACGAAAAGGAGCAGGAACGCCCGCTCCAGGGCTCTCAGCCTTTCTCTCAAAACCTCTCACCCCGAACTCGACGGTTGCCTTGTTTACATGCAAATAGTATCGTACTCTCCCCGCGCTATCCATAAGAGGCGCGTTTTATGAACGCGCGGCGGAGCGGAAGGCAATGCGTGAGTGTGATATGCGCTCGAAAGCCGCGGACCGACCCGCATGCGGCTACATGAAGTCCTCGGGCTTGGCGTCCTTGAGGAAATCGCGGAAGCGCTCTATCTCGTCTTCCTCGTCGCTCTGGATGAAAACGCTCGCCTCGTTGAGCACATGCTCGTCGGAATAGATCGACACCCCCGTGCGCACCGCCAGGGCGATGGCGTCGCTGGGGCGCGCGTCGATGACGAAAGGCTTGCCGTCGTATTCAAGGGTGATATCCGCGTAGAAAGTGCCTTCCCTCAAGTCGGAGATCACCACCTGCTGCATGGTTATGCCCAACTGGTCCATGATGTTCTTCATGAGGTCGTGGGTCATGGGGCGCGCCGTTTCGATGCCTTGCAGCGCGAAGGCGATGGCCGTGGCCTCGAAAGCCCCGATCCAGATGGGAAGAAAGCGGTCGCCCGCCCTCTCCTTGAGCAGCACTATAGGTTGGTTGGCCGGCAGTTCAACCCTGACGCCTATTAATTGCAACTCCACCATCGCCATCACATCCTTAGTTTCAAGGTTAAACTATAGCACCCTCTTTCGCCTGTCAATGCGGTCAATATATCAATATATATTTTACCCGAGAGCCCGCTCTTGTTCACGGAATCCGTATCGCGCCCGGTTCACCTCAAAGGGAGAGGGCATCGCTCGCGCCTTTTTCCAGGACGCAGACAAAGGGCAGGTTCCTCCAGCGCTGCCGATAATCGAGTCCGTAGCCGACCAGGAACTCCTCCCCTACCTCGAAGCCGCGGTAGTGAAGCTCCAGGGGGGCGATGCGCCGCGTCGCGCGGTCCAGAAAGGTGCAGAGGCGGATCTCCGCCGGCTCCCGCTCTCGAAGGTTGCGCAGGATGTAGCTCAGGGTCAAGCCGGTGTCTATGATGTCCTCCACCACCAGCACGCGCTGGTGGTAGATGCTTTGGGAGAGATCCTTGATAATACGCACCCCGCGCGTGCGGGCATCGGCGTCATGGTAGCTGGAGATGGCCATGAAGTCGAGCCTGAGGTCCACGTCCATATGCCTTATGAGGTCGGCGAGGAAAACGAACCCTCCCTTCAGCACGCTTATCACCATCACCTCTCCTCCGCCATGGCGGCGGTAGTAGGAGGCGATCTCGCCTCCCAACTCCTCTACCCGCCGGGCTATCTCCTCAGCGCTCAGGATAACGCGCCCGGGAGCTTGCAAAGCCATGAGAAATACCTCCCATCCGACGCCTCGCGAGGCGGCTCTACCATCCTGGCACCAGCCATTTGAGCCAGGCCAGCAATTGCGCGAAGACGGCGGCGATAAAGGCGAGTACGCGCACCGGGAAAGACGGCCGGTTGCGGTAAGCGTCGCTCACCAGGGATACCCTGTGCCCGCTATCGCCGTCCCCGCCCACCTCCAGAAAGCCGACTTCCTGGCCCGCCGCCAGGGGATAGGGAGCCCACGTGAGCCAGTTGATGCGCGCCTCTCGGTAGGCCTCCAGCCTGTCCCTGCGCACGGTGAAGACGAGGTCGCGCGACCCTACGGCGTTTACGCGCCGGCGGGGAAAATCCCCCACCTCCACTTCCGCCAGAGGCTGGCCGGCGTATGCGTATTCCACGCGCACGAAGTCGTTGAAGCCATACTCCATGAGCGAGATGGTCTGGTCCCAGTAGCTCTCGCCCCCGTTGAGGATGACCGAGATCAACTCGCGCCCTTCTTTCTCCGCCGCCGCTACCAGGCATTTCCCCGCTCGCGAAGTATAGCCGGTCTTTATCCCCGTGGCATAAGGATAGAGCTTGAGGAGCTTGTTGTGGTTCTCGAAGACACGCGGGCCGGGATGTCCCGGCCACGGCAGCTGGAAAGAGCCGGTTGCCACTATCTTTCTGAATTCCGGATTGCGCATGGCATATGCTGCGAGGTTGGCCAGGTCGCGCGCGGAGGTGTGATGGCCGGGCGCGTCCAGGCCGTGTGGGTTCTCGAAATGGGTGTTTGAGAGGCCCAGCTCGGCGGCCTTTTCGTTCATCATCTCCACAAAGGCTTCCTGGGAGCCGGCGACGTGTTCCGCCAGTGCGGCCGCCGCGTCGTTGGCGGACTGCACCAGCACCGCGTACAGGAGCTGTTCCACCGTGAGGGTCTCGCCCCGTTCTAGCCAGGCGGAGGATTCCCCCACCGCGCTGGCGGTATCGCTGATGGTTGCCGTCTCCCCGGGCGAGCACTTCTCCAGGCACAGCAGGCCGGTCATGATCTTGGTGGTTGAGGCCATGGGTAGAGGCTGGTCGCCGTTCTTGAGGTACAGCATGTCCCCGGTGGCGGGGTCGAGCAATGCCGCGGCGGCGGCTGATATGGCAGGCTCGGACAGCGACCCTTGCGGCATGGATGCGTCCTCGATGGAGGCGATATTGGAGGCGGAAAGCGGCGCCGATAAGTAGACACCCTCGCTTCCGCCGGAGGCGAGGGCGAAAACCGAGGCAGCCAGGAAAAGGGTCACGAATAATGCGCATGAGAGCGATACCGCCAGGCGACGGCGGCGCGTCGCCGACCTTCTTTCCCTCCGCTTGCGTGCTCGGAGTTCCTTTATCCTTCGCTCCACCACCCTCCGCCTCTCCTCCTCTGGAAGGCGGGATCGTGGCCTTGGCGTCTCCATGAGGCTGCGGTTGTCGCTGTTATCCATCAAGGAGGAGTTTAGCAGAAGGGCAAGTGACGAAAAAAGCCAGCTTTCACGGATCGCGCGCATGCCACGTACGTCGCCTTATCACATGTGAGCCGTGGGGAGAGAAAAAGGAGTTCGTAAAAGCGCTCCTGCACGGCGCTCACTGCTCTTCTCCTCTCTGCTTTGTCCATGTGAGAAGCTGTTATGGTTGCGGAAGGCCGTCTTCCGGGTCGGCGTCATGCGATGGGCTTGTCCTTGCACGTCTATGAAATGCTCTCATAGAAGGGCCGCGGCGATCCCCAGGTAGACGGCGAGAGCAGCTATCCCCACCAGCAGCGATGAGAAGCGCGCCTGGGTATATCCGAACTCGCCACGCAGTCTCCGCATGAAGATGGGGACGGCTATCCCGAAGGCTGCGCCCAGGCACACGGCGGTGAAAAGGGAAAGCCCTACGGCAAGCCCGAGGCGCGGGAACCCCTCCCATAAGCCCGAGATCAACCCACCCAGTAGGGCGATGGCCAGGGAGATGCTCAACACCACCCTCATCTCATGCCAGGCGATGAGGGTAATGTCGCGCAACCCGATCTCCTTACCCCCGATCTCCTCCAGTACCACGGCGTGCGAGACGATACTCATATCCTGCGCCGCTCTCAGCACCAGGGGGATGAAGAAGGAAAGGGTGAGGAGAGGAAGCGCCCTCTCGCGAAAGGCGGCGAGGATAAGAGCGCAGGCCAGCCCCCCCAGCAGGGTGACGGAGATGGAGGGCAAGCGGTTGCGCAGTGAGGGGGTGGTCCCGGGTTCCGCCAGGTCCAGCCCTCCCAGGTGGGAGATGTCCTCCCTGGCCTCTTCCCTGATGACGTCGATCATGTCGTCCACGGTGATGATGCCCTTGAGCAGGTTGTCGTCGTCTACCACCGGAAGGGCCAGGAAGTTGTAGCGGCTCATCACATCAGCCACCGTCTCCTGGTCGTCGTTCACGTTGACGGAGATTACGTCTCGGTACATGAAATCCTCCACCCGCCTTTCCCTGGGCACGGTGAGGAGGTCGCGAAGGGAGACCACCCCCTTGAGCCTGCCCTCATCGTCCTTTACATAGACATAATACAGGGTCTCGGCGTCGGGGGCGTTTTCGCGCAGGTAAGCCATGGTCTCGGCGGCGCTGAAATAGCTGGGCACGGCGAGGAACTCCGTGGTCATCTTGCCGCCCGCCGAGTCCTCGCGGTAACCTAGCAGCTCGCGGATGGTCTCGGCCTCCCTCACCCCCATGATGTTGAGGAGCCTCTCCGCCTTGTCCCTGGGCAGCAAGGCAAGGATGTCGGCGGCTTCGTCCGGCGGCATGACCTCCAGGAGGTTTGACGCCCTGGTCTCCGTGAGATCCTCGATTACGTCCGCCTGTTTAGCCGGCTCCACCTCCGAGAGGGATTCCGCCGCCGTGAGCGTTCCCAGAAGGTCCAGCAGGCGTTCGCGGTGCTCGGCATCCAGTTGCTCTATGATGTCGGCTATATCGGTGGGGTGAAGTTCCAGTAGCTGCTTCTGGGTGACGGTGAGCTTGAGATCGGGTTGGCGTATCTCCAGGGGGGCCACGAGACTCCAGGGAATGGTGTTCTCCTGCAGATCGACCCCTACTGCCTTCAGCACGGCTCCCAGGGTTTTCTCCAGCCCCAGCCGACGCAGCAGCGCCTTCTGGCTCACGTCTACCCCGGTCAGGCGGAGCCTGTGGTCGAACTCCGCCAGGCGCAGGTCATTGACCCTCACCACCTTGTTGCCATGAAGATCGACGATCTGGCGGTCGAGGAGGTGGCGGCTAAGGAGCAGACCCGAGGGCTCCAACCCGCTCTCCCATACCTCCCTTCCGTCACGGCTCAAGCGCACCCCCACGAGGTCAAGGGAATCAACCCAGTCCCAGGGGACGGTGGCCGTCTCGCGTCTTCCGCGCCGGGAGCGTGATATCACCAGATAAGCGCTTTCCGGCAGGCCTCCGTTCAGGCTCATGCCGATATCGTGGACCTTGCCAACCAATCGTCCTGCGCGATCGAACACCTTTCGTTCCTGGATTTGCGAGAAGAACAGCATCGCGCGCTCCCGAGCACTTAGTGGATGTTTTATGCTTTGCCTTTTTCGCTTTTCGAGGCGGTCAACCATCAGGCATGCCTGCCGCCACGTGTCATCGTTTGCGGTTAACAAGGCTTACCGACTGCCAGTTCCTGGAATGCTCCGGCGTCAACTCTCCCTATTGCATGGAGTCATGGCCAGCGAATCTGGTTCCAGCCTGTGGGTGGCGCCGCCCTATGCATTCTAGCCGCCGTTTTCGCCAGGTGTCAAACGCTCCGCGACTTCAGCGAGAAAGACCACCCCTTTCTTCCTGCCAACTTAGCCTGGTTTGTCAGGATGACAGGGTGGTCTCTCGACTCTTTTCAACCCAGAA
>JACVJG010000249.1 GCA_015711875.1 Candidatus Solincola jinzensis
TTCTTCATCTCCTCGTGGAAATCGGGGATGAGAAACACTCCGCCGTCCATTCTGGCCCCCACGACGAAGGTGCCCCTGCCCCTCTCCCGATGCAGCAATCCCTCATCCACCAGCATGGCGATGGCCCTGCGCACGGTCATGCGGCTGAGGTTGAAACGCTCGCACAGCTCCACTTCGGGGACCAGGCGATCACCGGGGCGCAGCTCGCCGTTCATTATCCATCCGTGCAGGACTCGCGCGAGCTGCAGGTATGCCGGGACGTAACTGCCCTCTTCGATGCTCTGAGTGGAAACCTTCATGTCATTCCGCCGTCGCGTTTAACAGACATAAATCGGAAGTTTGTTTGTTATAATGTATATACATATCATCAGCCGTACGGGATGTCAACTAATAGGTTTTATTTCATCCAGGCATTTTTGAGTGGCCTCTCCATTGTTTCCTCCCGAGACCTTCCTACCGAAAAATCAAGGCAACGGTGGCGATCCTTCCCTGTCAGGCCTGATTTTTCAGCGAATATCGGGGTTGATACCCACACGGACGCGCTTCCCCGACATGAGAAAATCAACCGCCGCTACGCTGTTCCGACGTCGCCTTTCTTGGCTGAACACACCCCGGAAAAGGGATGAGCGCCGGCAATGCGATCACGCGACGGATCGCTGGCCCGCAGGCCGCCGCCACCCGATGTCTGGGTGAAAGAGGATGGCCCGGAGAGCGGACCGTAAAAAGCGGGACGGCGGCCTTTAGAGTACCGGCTTCCGCTTACCCTACGCCTAGGAGCGAAGGAAGAAAAAATTTGCCCTGTTAAAATACCGCAATCTTCCCCTACGCCTAGGGAGCGAAGCCAAAAACATGATTTTCCCTCAAGAATGGACCGCTTCCCCTACGCATGGGGAGCGAGACGCGAGGGGGTGCGGATGGAAGGGGGTTTCAACGGCTCAAGACTCGGCGTCCTCGATCCAGGCGGAGAGGGCCTCCACGATCTTCTTTGCCTGCTCGACGCTGGAGATGTTGAACTTGGCCTGCTGGCGGTATTCGTCGTTCATCTTGCGGTAGCGACGTATGGTGAAGCGGTCGGGGCCATAGTCTCCCTTCGACTGCTCCCACTGCCGGTAGCGGAAGATCACCGTGGCCCAGGCGCCGCGCGAAAGCACCACCTTGTCCAGCTCCTGCACCACCTGCACGCCGTCCTCCTCGTAGTTGATGGTGATGTCGTCTATATCCGAGAACAAGAGCTCCTCCTTACGCTCATATCGCCAGCTCCATGCCGATGGGGCAGTGGTCGGAGCCCATGACCTCGGGCAGGATGCACGCCGCCTTCACCCTGCCCCGCAGCTCCTCGCTGACGAAGAAATAATCGATCCTCCAGCCGATGTTCCTCTCCCTCGCCCTGGTCTTGAGGTCCCACCACGTGTACTGCCCCGGCTCCTGGTTGAAGATGCGGAAGGTGTCCACGTATCCGCGCTCCACGAACTTGTCGATCCAGGCCCTTTCCTCGGGGAGGAAACCCGAGACCTTGCTGTTCTCCTTAGGGCGCGCCAGGTCGATCTCCTTGTGCGCGGTGTTGAAGTCTCCGCAGGCGATGATCCCCTTTCCCTTCCTCCTCAGCGCCTCGGCGTGGTCGAGGAAGGCGTCGTAGAACTCCATCTTGTACCTCAGCCTTTCCTTGGACTGCTTCCCATTGGGGAAATAGACGTTGAAAAGCACGAAGTCGCCGTAGTCGGCCACCAGCGTCCGCCCCTCGGAATCGAACCTGGGGATGCCGAAGCCCCCCTTCACGCTAGCGGGCTCCGGCCTGGAGTAAAGGGCCACGCCGCTGTATCCCCTGCGCTCCGCGGCGGTAAAATAGACATGGTATCCCTCCACCTCGCGGAGCTCGGGCGGGAGCTGTTCCTCCGTGGCCTTGGTCTCCTGCAGGCACAGGATATCCGGCCTGCTCGCCAGGAACCAGTCCAGGAAACCCTTGCCGTACGCCGCGCGCAGCCCGTTGACGTTCCATGAATACAGGGTCAGCCTGCCCATGTTGCTTCCCCTTCCTTGGTTATCGCCCCGCATCCTCAGGATATCATGGAGCCACTGGCTTCATCCGCCATTACACACAGGGTGCGTCCCGTCGGAGTTCCGTTACCGCAGGCAATCAGCTCAACCGGCCTAGCCTTCACGCTTAAGCGCTCCCATTCCTCCCATGCGCGATGAGGCCCACAACACGGGAGGTGGCCGGGTTGCCCGCCTTCAAACGGCCCAAACGATCCGCCGCCGCTTCCACGCCCGCGGATGGCCGGATCCCATATGGCCCACCGCCTTATCCCTCTCGAGGAACCCCCGGCGCTTGCGTGTCCTTGCCGGTAATCTCCCGATGCCGCCCACATACGGCCGGCGCAGGACAGCGCTAAGCGGCTGAACAAAAGGGTAGAATAATTCACAGGATGGTTCAAGGCGGGAAAGGCCTCGCCGGGAGGGGGAGGTGCGGCCCTGGCATCTCGATGTCAGCCATCGTCTCCATCGCAGGGGAAAGGTTCCCTGCGGACGAGGAAATGGAGGGGAGGTGCCGCGTGCGTTCACGTTGAACTGGTCTCACCTCCCAGTGTTTGAGGCCATGCGGGCATCGCGACCTCCGGCCACGGGCCCCGATCATGAGGCCATATGCCGCAAGAAAGGGCGCGAGCGGCACCAAACGCCCGCGTGCGGGCTCCCGCGCAACGATGATAGGGGGCGGACATGCAAGGGGACAAGGAGCGCGGAATAACTGGCCCGCGCAGCGCGTCCCCCGACGCCTCCATGCCTCCCGGACCACTGCGCGGAAGGGACGGGAAACGCGATGGTCCGCATACGGAGCCAGGCGCCGGCGAGGGGCTCTTCCAGGCCATCGCGGACCAGGCGAGCGACGCCATCATAGTCGTGGACGAGGGCGGAGCGCTGGTGTATGTGAACCGCGCGGGCGAGGAACTGCTCGGATATCATCTGAGCGAGTTGAAAGGACGCCCTCTCCACGAGATGCTCATCCCCGACAGGTACCGGAACCACGCCCTCGAGGCATTCGCATCCCTGGCCTGCGGAAGGGTCGACGGCGTCGTGGGCAGCGTGCGGGAGTTCACGGCCCTGCGCAAGAACGGCACGGAGTTCCCCCTGGAGGTCTCGGTTTCCTCCTGCAAACTGGAGGGGAGAACCTTCTACTTCACCATCTGCAGGGATCTTAGCGAGCGCAAACGTTTGGAGGAGGAAATCCATGCCTATCGCGCCCATCTCGAGGGGCTGGTGAAAAGCCGCACCCAAAGGCTGCGGGAGATGGCCGAGCAATACCGCTCCCTGGTGGAGACCTCCCCGGACTGCATCGCTCTTTCCGACCTGGGAGGGGACATCCTCATGATCAACCGCTCCGGGCTGCGGCTCTTCGGGTACGATAGAGCGGAGGAGATGTTGGGAAGGAACGTGCTGGACTTCTTCCCGCCGGAGGAAAAGGCGCGGGCCCGGTCGTCCATGCGCACGCGCGTGGAAGGCGAGGCGGTGAGGAACGAGGAATACGTGATGACCCGCAAGGACGGGACCCGCTTTCACGCCGAGGTGAGCGCCTCGCTCTTGCGCGACGCCGAGGGCAGGCCCACGGGGTTCGTGAGCGTGACCCGCGACATCAGCGACCGCAAGCGCGCCGAGGAGAGGCTGCAGAAGATAAACCGCTGTTTCCTGGAGCTGGGCCCGGACCCCCTGGAAAACATGCAAAGGCTCACCCTCACCGCCCGTGAGGTCCTTGAGGGGGATATGGCAAGGTACACCAGGAAAGAAAGGGATCGTGTCGTTGCTTTTTCTTCCCTGCTCCCCCAGGGCGGCTTCATGCCCCTCGATGAGCCGGAAAGATATATCTGCCATCGGCTCCTCGCCACGGGCATGACAGGCGTTGTCTCCACCGCGGAATTCGAAAAAGGCGCCCTTGCGGAAGACCCCGACGCGAGAGAGCACGGCCTGCGGTCGTGCCTGCTGCATCCGGTAGAGGTGCGCGGCGAGACGACAGGGTGCCTGGCGGTGATGTGCGCTAGGGAACGCGTCTTCTCCCCCCTGGAAAAAGACACCATGGCCGCCCTCGCGAGGGCGTTGGGCATCGAGGAGGAGCGCTTCGCATACGAGGAGAGCCTGCGTGATTTCGTGGACATCGCCTCCCACGAGCTGAGGCACCCGGTGGCGCTCCTTGCCGGCTTCGCCGAGACCCTGGCCGAGGGGATGGAGGAAATGGACCCCGCCACGCGCGCCGAGGTGGTCGGGGCCATCGTACAGGCGTCACAGCGCCTGACCGCCCTCGCCAGGGGCTTGATGGACGTGTCCCTGGCGGAGAGGGGGCGTTTCTCGATCAAAAAGACCCGGGGCGACCTGGCATCGCTGGTGGAGAGGACCGCGGGGGAGATGAGGGAGCGTTTCCCGGCCATGGCTATCACCGTCTCCATGCCAATGCATCTTGAGCCCCTCCCCTTCGACGAGGATAGGGTGAGGAACCTTCTGGTCATCCTTTTCGAGAACGCGTGCAAATACTCGCCCCCGGGCTCGGAGATCGAGGTCAGCGTGGAAGCGATCAACGGTGGCGCCATGGTATCGGTCATGGACCGTGGGGCGGGCATAGGAGACGAGCACCGCGACAAGGTCTTCGAGCGCTTCTACCAGGTGGAGGAGGCACAGCACCACTCCAAGCCCGGCCTGGGCCTGGGGCTCTACCTGGGCAGGCGCATAGTGGAAGACCACGGCGGCCGTATCTGGCACGAGCCGCGCGAGGGCGGTGGCTCCATCTTTCGCTTCACCCTTCCCGGTTGAGCGCGCACGCTCATGAGGTAGATTCATCCGCGAACCATGATCAAGGAGAACCTCGCCGGCAGCTATGGGCGCTGCCTTGTCCGAGTTATGCCACGCGCTCGAACCATCGACTTCCAAGTGGGAGCTTGTTCGGCAGGCATTACCCCCGTGGCGGCAGGGTAAGCGCGGTGCATGGCCTTACCCGGATGAGCGTGTAAACCACGGAAGGGCGGTCCTTTCCTTGACCCGAGGACGTCCGGACCGGAGCATGGTTTGCAGGTATTTATCGATGGAGGTAGGATAAGCACTGCACAAGGCCTCTGTGCCGGCGCAGGCGGCGCGGGGAAACGGAGGAAAGGTCGTCTCGGGAGGACGTTATGGAAGATAATGGCAAGTATGTGCTGGCGTTCAATTCCAGCCCGCGCAAGGAGAAGGGCTTCACCGCCCTGGTGCTGGAGCGCTTCATGTCCGGCGCCGCCTCCGTGGGAGCGGAGACGGAGACGGTGTACCT
>JACVJG010000250.1 GCA_015711875.1 Candidatus Solincola jinzensis
CACAAACCCAAAAATGCGAGGCACATCCCCGAAATACGAGCATCCGTTTTTGGAGGGCGGCTGTGACCGCCTGCTCTGCCATGCGATGTTTCTGCCCGTGAAAACGCGAACGAGCGGGGGGAAGAAAGGGTTGTGGAAGGATTTGGCTGTCTGACATGGCACATCAGGATCTGAACATGTCCTTTGTTTGCCGAGATATGATGCTGATAATCACATAAGGCCCCTTCCCGCATGAATAACCTGTATAATTAGGAAGCAATGGAACTTAAAGACTATATAAACGTCATAATCGCGCGCAAGTGGGTGATCGTGGGGACCACCGCGCTGGTGGTGTTCGCCGCGCTCCTCTTCTCCCTCCTGCAGGTACCCGTATACGAGTCCCGGGTGATGATCCTAGCGGACATCAACCGCGCCGGGGAATCGGCCTCAGACAGCCTCATCTCCTTCGCCTTCAACGACCCCAACCTCTTCATCCAGACCCAGGCGGAGATCATCGGCACCAGGACCATGGCCCAGGCCGTTTACGACCGCCTGGAGTACGATTACGAGGAGGCGCGTTACCAGCGCGAGGAAGGAAAAGAGGTGTACATCCCCGACTCCCTCCCCTCGCCCGAGGAACTCAGGGACAGCGTCAAGGTGGAGCGCGCCCAGAACACCAACGTCTTCGAGATCGCGGCGAGTAACACGGATCCCCTCCTGGCGCGGGACATAGCCCAGGCCTACGGCGAGGAGTACATCCTCAACCGCCAGCTCTCCGCCATCAAGCAGATCAGCGACGCCCGCAAGGAGGTCTGGAACCGCATCACCGAGCTGGAGACCCAGATCGCCGATATCGCCCAGGAGGCCAAGCAGTACACGCGCGAGAGCATCCCTCCTGAGCTCGAGGCTGAGGCCAGCCAGGCGGTGAGCCTGTGGGCAACCCTCTACGAGAAGTACATGAGCCTGCGCATAGCCGAGGCCCTGCAGCAGCGCGGCCTGGAGATCATCGAGCCCGCGGAAGCGGGAGTCAAGGTGAGCCCGCGAGTCACCCGCAACGGCATCCTGGCCTTGTTCCTGGGCCTCATCCTCGGCGTTGGCCTGGCCTTCCTGGTGGATTATCTCGACGACAGCCTGAAGACGCGCGAGGACTTCGAGCGCGGCTACGGGGCCTCCATCATCGGCGAGATCGCCAAGGCCGCCTTTGTGGGCGAGGAGGAGCGCGAGGTGGTTTACTTCACCCAGCCCGAGAGCACTGCGGCGGAGGGCTATCGCAACCTGCGCACCAACCTGCAGTTCCTCAACCTGGATGGAAGCACCCGCCTTATCATGGTCACCTCGGCGAGCCCCGAGGAGGGAAAGACCTCGGTGTGCGCCAACCTCGGCGCGGCCCTTTCTGAGATGGGAAACAAGGTGCTGGTGGTGGAGGCCGACCTGCGCCGCCCGGTGCTGGATAAATTCCTGGTGGAGAGGCAGGATAAAGGCCTCACCAGCGTGATCATGGGGACGGCGGAGCTGGAGGAGGTCATCGTCAGCACCGGCAACGAGAATTTCCACGTGCTCATGTCGGGACCCAAGCCCCCCAATCCGGCGGAGCTGGTCTCCTCCCGCGCCATGCACGAGCTGTTGCGGCGCCTGCGCGAGGAATACGACTACGTGATCGTGGACGCTCCCCCGGTGCTGGCGGTGAGCGACGCCATCGCCATGGCCCCCATGATGGACGGGGTGCTGGTGGTGGCAAGCCACGGCATCGCCAACCGCGACGGCGCCCGCCACACTATGGAACTTCTTTCCAAAGTGGAGACGCGGGTTCTTGGCGTGGTGATCAACAACGTTGAGATGACCGGCCGCTACGGTTACGGATACTACTCCCCCTACTACTATTACTCCTACGGCGGCGAGATGGAGCGCCGCAAGCGTCGCCTTCCCGTGAAACGCGGGAACCACCGGTAACAGGTGATCTCCGGCTTTACATGCCGGGCATTATGGATATAGGGGTTCTTTTCGAGGACCTTACCCATGGGGAATCAAGAAAGGTGAAGGCGACTGCGTTCGCCTCATCGCCATAAGGGATGCGTGGCAGGAAATGGTATTACACACGATTGGCTGCAATATCTCGCTTTCAGGCGGATCACGTTGTGTAGTGAACAAGATATATCCAATGGCACACATTGCCGGCGTAAGACCGTCATCGCTATCCTGGGAATCTTGCCCGGCAGCGGCGGAAAAACCGCGCGGGCTTTCAGTAACGACCGCCCCTTTGCCCTGCGTTAGCGCGACCAAGAAGGGTGTTGATCTATTTCCTGCCATGTATCCCTCACACCGACCTCGCCTTCCATGGGATGACGGCCTGATGCTGTGACGTTTCGACAGGCACTGTTCGGGTTTAAAGATGTTGAGAGGCCACCCTGTCATCCTGACAAACCAGGCGAAGTCGACAAGAGGAAAGGGGTGATCTCCCGAATGTTCGGGGAGATGGAATGGGGTTTGGGCGGATGTTAGAATATATAATCGAGTGTCTGGGGCGCGACGGGTGGGGCACGAGGGTCGCCCTGAGTCAGCGGCCGCCGCAGAGTTCGGTCGATGGACACAAAGGAGAGGTGGGATGAAGAAGACGACCCGGACCGCTCTTCTCGCGATAGCGGTCACGACCTTCATGGTCATATTATTGTCCGCGCCGGCCACCGCCGTCGGCGATTCGGCTTACAAGTTTCCCACCGCTAACCCCTCGTTCGCCATGGGGTCCATCGTCTCGGGCAACTACGTGAACGTGCAAACTTCGGACAATACATACATGAGGATACGCGAGGGGACGTTTTTCTTCATCTTCCGCTATCTTGAATGCGACTGGGAGAGCTGGCCGCCCCTCATCGAGGCCTCGAGGGAAAAGGTGCTGGACCTGCGAGTGGAAATGGAGGGCCGCCAGTCGGACGCCGGCGAGAGCTGGCGCGTGCAGTTCTACGACTACGACTCCTCGGGGTGGGACTCCACCTGGTACAACCTGGGAAGCTTTCCCACCTCGGGAGAAGCGACGCTCACGGTCGCCGTGGGAGACGCTCCGCGGGCGCGCCGGTTCGTTAGCCCGGCAGGGGCTTTCCGCGCCAGGCTCGCCAGCAACTGGGATCTTATCCGCACAGACCTCTACATCGACCTTTTCCGGGCGCGTATAGTGTATGACGCCACTGCCCCGGCCTCGGGCATCACCGCGCCATCGAACGGCGAACTGACCAACGCCCATTCCTACCTCGTGACCGGGGTATCGCAGGACCCGGGGCCGGATGCCTCCGGGGTCATCGCGGTCGAGGTATCCCTTGACGGCGGGGCCACCTGGCGAGCCGCCTCCCCCGGTTCGCCGGGCGATTTTACCTCCTGGTCCTATTCATGGAGCTCAATCCCAGAGGAGGGCGTTTACAACATACGGAGCCGCGCGCGGGACGCGGTGGGGAACGCGGAGATACCGGGTCCAGGGGTCTCCCTGACCGTGGACTGGACCCCCCCGTCGGTGACGGAAACCCATCCCGCCGACGGGGCCTCGCCGGCCGCCGTGACCTCAAAGGTGTGGGCGCGGCTGTACGACGCCAACGGTGTGGACGCGGCGACCGTCAACTCGTCCACCTTCACGCTACGCGATGGAAGTGGTAACCCGGTTGCCGGAAGCGTGTCCTATGACCCCGCCACCATGACCGCCACCTTCGTCCCCGCGTCCGACCTGGCCTACGGGACGCAGTACACCGCCACCCTCGCCACCGGCATCGCCGACCACGCGGGAAACCACCTGGCGGCGGACTATGCGTGGGGTTTTACCACCGCGCCGCAGCCACCTGATTACATCCTCGCCTATGATCAGGGGTGGGTCACGGAAGGTGACTGGTATGTAGAGCCATATACCCAGCTCCCGTATCCCTTGACGGGGCCGGCGGATCTCCTCACCGCCAACGACGCGGGCGCCACCGCGAGCTATACCATCCCCGCCGGCTATAGCCGCGTGCAGGTGGCCTCTGCCAGGCACTGGCAGTGCGGCCTCGCCGAGGTACTGCTGGACGGCGAGGTGGTGGCGACGGTGGACCTCTACCTCGACAACGAGGGCATAAGCTGGGGAGAGATCATCTACGCAGACCTCGACCTCGACCCCACCCGCGATCACGTCATCTCCCTCAGGGCGACGGGAGAGGGGGGCCCCGGATGGGTGGAGATAGACGGCGAGCGCTACGATCTCACCTGGATGCATTTCGTGAACGTGCAGTGGCTGCGCTACTGGTAACCTCACCCAGGTACAAGGGTCAGGCCTCGCCCGGTGCCTCAGGCACAGGGGTCGAGCCTCGCCCGGTGCCGGAGAGAGCCGTCGTGCCTTACCTGGTTCCCCAGGCACGGGATTCGAGACTCGCCAGGCTGACCGAGATCAGCAGAAACGGGGCAATATTCCAGCAAATACCAGCATTGCGCTGGAACAACGCATGCTCTGCCCTCAGGCCTAGGGGTCGAGCCTCGCTTGGTGCTTGGGAACCGAGACCTTGCAAGGTCAGCCCAGGCGTTCTAGCTGCTCATAAAGTTGATTTGCCGGCATATCCCAGGCGTTTTGTGAATCCTCGGTCATCCTGTCAGATGGCGCTGGAGAAAACTGTCGCGCTTTACCAAATGCCTTGGTTTATGGCTACGGGGTCGCCTGTGGGAGCCTGTTCATGGGATCTCAGGGTTCGCCAGGTGTCTGGAGCAGGAGCATTGATCCTCTTATGCCCCAGTACGTGGTTGCTGGTAGCGGCTTCGGGAGCCCGCCCATAAAGGGCTGGGACGGGGTTCCCGGGATGGTTGACGGTCCTTGAAAGCCAGCGCGGAAATCCCCGGCGATATGGAGCCCGAGTAGCCATGTGAGCCTATGCCGGTCTTCCGCCACGGGGCTGATCCGGCAACCGGCCTTTGAGCTTGAAGCCGTATATTAGAGAGTGGCGGCCGGGATTCCGGGACGAGCGATGAACCAGGCGATATTCCTGGAATCCCCGGTGAGATGAAGCCCACGTAGTATTGCGACCCCATACCGTTCTTCCGCCAAGGGGCTGATCCGGCAACCGGCCTTTGAACCTGTACCCGTATAATAGTCGCGTTTGCGGTGCCGATAAGAATATAGGCGACGAGGCGAACGCCCAGGAAAGATTCACCGATACAACGATGAAGAGAGGGTGACGAGCATGGCACGAGGCGAACCCGCCGGCAGGGCTATATCCGTATATCGGGCCGTTCTGGTAACAGCCACAACACTTTTCCTCCTGCTGGCTTTTTTCGTGCCCGTGATACCACGGGTTCACG
>JACVJG010000251.1 GCA_015711875.1 Candidatus Solincola jinzensis
CGAAAAGGCCGGCTCCCGGGACCCTGCTGTGCGGCAGACATGAGCGCCTGGGCACAGCGCATGGCCATTGTCGCGCCATCGAGAAGGGGGGCGCGAAAAACGCTGGCGTGCGACCCGATCACGGGGGGATCAGGGAGTCGCGGGCATGCGTTTGGACCATGGTGCGGAAAAGGAAAAAAGGGGAAACGGTTTTCATGGTCACAGGCGTTCCGTCCAGGCCCGGTGGCCGGAACGCCTGACCTGAACCGGTATGCCCTAGGCTCAAAGCATCCGGGCCAGCGCTTGGCGCGAACCGGAAGGACACCCGGGTCTCGAGGGAGAAGATACCACGGAGATGAAAGGCATGCGGTCAAACCCTTACGGACCCAACGGCGCGCTTACCATCTCGGCGGTGACGCGGGCCGAATGGAGATGAAAGGCATGGGGTCAAACGTTTTTGCGTGCTTCACGAGAGAGGGAGGGCGTCGACAAGTGCGTCCGGCAACGAGAAATGCGGCGCACTTGAGCCGCGGGCATCCGGGTATCCCGTGGCTGTCTCTCTTGCTGGCGGCCGTTATGGTCCTCGCCCTGGTCACCCTCCCGGCGGGATGCGGCGCCGACCCCGAGGCGCGCTCCAAGGTGCGGGAGGCGGAATCCCTCATAGAGTCGTCAAAACCACTCCTGGACGACCTCCTCGACCTCGATTCCCGTTTCAACCTGCTGGGCACGCGCTTTTCCGACGTGAACGACACCATCGCGGAGGGGAAATCCCTGGCGGAGATGGCCATGGTGGACGTGGATGAGCTGGAAAGCCGCATGACCCGCGCCGCATCGCTCCTCGGCGAGGTCGCCGAGGCGGAAGGCGCGGGCGACTATGCTGAATACGCGCGACTGGTCCTTGCGGCCCTCGACGACATCTCCCTGGCCCTGGCGAGGAACCGTGAACTCCTCGCCGCGGTGTGGGACATGCTGGACCTCATGCCGTCCGCGGAGAGCGTGGAGCAGCTCTCCTTCTATACCCGCGAGATCGACCGCCTCGCTGCCGAGATAAACGCCCTGCTGCGTGAGGCCTCCGCGGCCGCGGAGGAAGCCGACCGCTTCCGGGAGGAGCGTGGCCTATGAGGCCTCTTCCCGCGCGTGACGGCAGAGATGGTGGAGGCCGCGAGGTAGCGGGTCGCGCCCTCCCCGCGTGGAGGCGGGATCCATACGGATCCACCCGCCTTTTCTCCCATCGCCGGTCGTCGCGCCTGTCCCTCGCCCCCTTCCTCTTGTGCGTCGCCCTCATCGCGGTGGGCTGCGGGTCCATGGCCCCCCAATACGCGCGCGAGGCGCGCTCCAGCTATATCAGCGCCAGGGCGGTGCTGGCTGGGTTGCAGGAATTCCCCTCCCAGATGGAGGAGTTGCTGCGCCGGGGGGACTGGGAGACCCTGCGGAAAAAGGGCGAGGTCTTGATCGAGGACGCCCGCGACCTCGCCTCCGCCACCTTCGCCGCCCTGCGAACGGTGGAGGAGAAATGCCAGGCCTTGATAAGCGAAGGGAGCCGGAAGTACCAGCCCTACGCCGAGAAGATCCTCCAGCTCGTGGACACCAACGAGCGCATCGTCAGCGCCTACACGGAGTTCGTGGGTCTTTCATCCTCCGCCCTGGAAGGGATCCCCTACGCGGACGAGCCCCAGGAGCTCATGCCCATACTCCAGGCCATGGACTCCGCGGCCGCACGCATCCGGGAACAGTTCGCCGAGCTCGAGACCATGGAGGAAGAGGCGGAATCCCTCTACCGCGAGATAAGCGGCTGAAACGGGCGGCAGGGCGCTGATCCCATCAACCCGGCGGTATGCGCCGGCGGCCAGCCGCTGAACAGGGACTTTACCGGGATCGTGTTGGCGTCGATCCCCCGGCAAACATTGCCCTCGCCGGTTTCGCTTTCTGCCATATCCTGGCACGAACGGATGGCGGGCTTCGTTCCGGCCAAGCCTTACCCTCGCCATTTTCGATGGCCCTGCTGGCACATATGAGCCGGGAAGCGAGGGAGTTGACTCCCGTCGCGCTTATATCCGCTGGCCTGTTGCGAACTCGACGCCCGCCCCGGGATCGATGACAACGGCAGGGGTCTGACGTGAGCGCGCGGGCCGACTGCTGCGAACCCGGTTTTCTTCAAGGGATCCATGACCGAACCGTCTTGAGGCGACAAGCGCCGCCTGCCGCCAGACAAGGTCGCTCGTCCCATCGCTGGCCCAGGGCTTGCCGCCGGGCTCACGGCATGTTGTCGCCGCCGAAGAGCTCGCTCACCGACTCGTCTTTGAAGACGCTGGCGATGGTGTTGGCGAAGATGGAGGCGATGGAGAGCACCTCCACCTTCTCGCTCAGGCGCTCCTCGGGGATGGGCAGGGTGTTGGTGACCACCACCTTCTTGAGGGGGCTGGCGTCCAGCCTCTCGCGGGCGGGCCCGGAGAAGATGCCGTGGGTGGCGCAGGCGTAGACCTCCCTGGCGCCCGCTCTCATCAAGGCCTCCGAGGAGGCGGCCAGGGTGCCCGCGGTGTCGATCATGTCGTCCACCAGCACCGCCGTCTTGCCCTCCACCTCGCCGATGACGTGCAGCACCTCCGCCTTATTGTGGCCCGGCCTGCGCTTGTGCAGGATGGCCATGGGGACCCCCAGGTGGTCGGTGTACTTGTTGGCCATCTTCACCCTGCCCGCGTCCGGCGACACGATCACCAGGTCCTGGAAATTCTGGCGGGAGATGTACGAGGCCAGAAGGGGCACCGCGGTGAGGTGGTCCACGGGACCGGAGAAAAAGCCCTGGATCTGGCCGGCGTGGAGGTCCATGGTCAGGATGCGGTCCGCACCCGCGGCGTCCAGAAGGTCGCACACCAGCCTGGCGCTTATGGGCTCCCTCGCCAGCGTCTTCTTGTCCTGCCGCGAGTAACCGTAATATGGGATGACGGCGGATATGCGCTTGGCAGAGGCCCGCTTGAGGGCGTCGATCATGAGCAGCATCTCCATGATGTGGTCGTTGATGGGCTCGCTGCAGGTCTGGACGACGAAGGCGTCCGAGCCGCGCACGCTCTCCTCGTAGCGCACGTAAAGCTCGCCGTTGCTGAAGGTCTTCAGCTCCACCCTGCCCAGGCCGATGCCGAGGTGGCCCGCGATCTGCCTGCCGAGCTCGGGATAGCTCCTCCCGCTGAAGATCATCAACCTCTTGCGCGTAACCTCCTTCACGGCCGGCCCTCCTCCTTTTCCTTACCCTTTCGCTTGTAGCCCTCTATGTTCCTCTGGCGGCTGCGCTCCACCCCCAGGGCGCCGTCGGGGACGTCCATGGTGATGGCCGAGCCCGCGCCGGTGACCGCACCCTTGCCGATGCGCACGGGCGCGATGAACATGGTGTCCGACCCGATAAAGGCCCCGTCCTCGATCAGCGTGGTATGCTTCTCCCTGCCGTCGTAGTTGCAGGTGATGCTGCCCGCCCCCACGTTCACGTCCTCTCCGATGCGGGCGTCGCCCATGTAGCTGAGATGGGGTATCTTGCTCCCGCGCCCCACCTCCGTCTTCTTGGTCTCGACGAAGGTCCCCGCCTTGGACCCCGCCCGGAACACGCTGCCGGGGCGCAGGCTGGCGAAGGGGCCCACGCTCACCCCCTCCTCCAGCTCGCACTCCCTCACCACCGCCTGCTCCACGCTCACCCCGTCTCCCAGGCGCGAGTCGACCACGCGGACGTTGGGGCCCAAACGGCACCCCCTCCCAACCGTGGTGCCGCCCTCGAGGATCACGAAGGGGCGCAGCACCGTGTCTTCCCCTATGCGCACATCCGCGTCAATGTATACCGTGGAAGGGTCTTCCATGGTAACCCCTTCCTCCATCCAGCGGCGGTTTATGCGCCCGCGCATGATCTCCTGGGCCTCCGCCAGGTGGACGCGCGAGTTCACCCCCAGCGCTTCCTCCCCGTCAGGCGTCACGTAGACGGCCACCCGCCCGCCGGCCGCCGCCAGCAGTCCTATGGCGTCGGTGAGGAAGTATTCCCCTTTGGCGTTGTCTTTCCTCAGCCGCGGCAGCGCTTCTCGGAGGTCAACCCACCGGAACACGTAGGTGGAGGTGTTCACCTCCTTGATACCCCTCTGCCGCGCATCGGCCTCGCTCTCCTCCACGATACCCGTGACCGCGCCCGAGGCGTCGCGGAGCACCCTGCCGTAGCCGGTGGGATCGTCGAGGACCGCCCCCAGCATGGTCACCGCCGCCGCTTCCTCGACGTGGACCTCGCAGAGCTTGCGCAGGGTTTGCGCGGTCAAGAGCGGGGAATCGGCGGTGAGCACCAGCACTTCGTCGGCGTTCTCGGCTTCCAGGGCGGGCGCGGCGACCATGGCCGCGTGGCCGGTTCCACGCCTTTCCTCCTGCACCACGCAGGCGGCTCTTTCCCCCACCTCCCTCCTGACCTCCTCGGCGCCTTTTCCTATGACCACCACCACGCCGTGGACGTGTCCGGAACCCCGCAGTTCATCCAGGGTCCCCAGCACCCAGGAAAGCATGGAGCGCCCGCACACGCGGTGCAGCACCTTTGGGACGCCGGATCGCATGCGGGTTCCCTCGCCGGCGGCGAGGACCAGGGCAAGACGTCTCAACGTGGTTTCCTTCCCTTCCGTTCTTGCCCCTGCGCCCGCCACGCGCTACACGGGCCCGCGCAGGGGTCTCGAGCCGGTTTCCTTTTGACGGCATTATTGTAACGGACGCCATGCATCGCTCCAAACCCGCCCTCTCGCGCCGCGGCTCAACGACGAAAGGACCTGCTTCGCGGTCTTGCGCTGTTGCGCATCCGGCGGGAGAACGTTTGGTACCCGGAGCATACACCGCCAGCGCCCCCTTGCCGCGGCGACCGCACGCTTCCGCAGGGCGCCGGATACCGACGCAAAGGTTCAAGGGGCGCGGGCGGCTTTCCACCTCCTGCCATTCCGGACGACAGCTCGGCGGGGACGGCACGTCGAAGAACGGCCGGCGAACGGCGAACCCGCGGCCTCCGAGATGGTAATGGACGGGGTGGCGTCCGGCTGCCCCTGCCCACGCCCCCCGTCTTCGCCTTCATGCCACGGGGGGTAACAGCTTAAAACCGGCCGTGAACAAAAGAGGGAGGGCGCGCGGCCCTCTTTCCCTCATTATAAGATCTGGCTGGGGCGGTAGGATTCGAACCTACGATCGCGGCTCCAAAGGCCGCTGCCTTACCGCTTGGCCACGCCCCAGAGTAGGACTGTT
>MU158553.1:0-947 GCA_015711875.1 Candidatus Solincola jinzensis
CGCTGAGCACTGGTACCGAGGGAGGGTGATGGCGCGCGTCCGGGCATGGCGCCGTCCGCGTCTATTCGGGAGGTGAGGCCCTATCTCCAAGCGCTTCGTGGTGGTGGTGGTGGTCATGGTGGCCGCGTGCATGGTCCTGGTGGGGATCAGCTACCTCATGCTGGATATCCTTTCCGGCATGGTGGTGGTTCCCAAGACGCCGGTGCGCGAAGTACAGGCCACGGGGGAATTGTTCCTGCCCATCGCAAGCGGCGAGGTCATCGCCATGGAGATGAGCGGCGACGGCGATATGCTCGCCTTTCTGGAGAAGCCGCCTGGAGGGGGAAAAACCCGCCTGCGCGTTTTCGGCCTTTCCCGCGGGGAAAGCGCCGTCTTCGAGAGGGAGATAAGCGGGCGCAGCATGGCATGGTTGGGGTTTTCGCGCCGCCTTGTCTACGAGGACAACGGGGACATCTTTCTCCTTGACGCCGACACTCTGGAGACCAGGGAGCTTGTCTCAGGGCCGGAGATGGATTACGACCCCCTTCCCTCTCCTGACGGCAGGTATGTGCTCTGGACGAGGTCGGAAAGGGCGGAAAAGGTAGGCGGCGAGGCCCAGATGTGGGTCATGGAATGCGAAGAGGGGGAGCCGATGCCGCTGGCGCCGAGGGCCGAGCTCGCCGCTTGGGACCTGGCGGGCGGCAGGGTGGTCTCGGTGAGCAAAGGGTACGGCGCCTTGGAGGAGGGGGGCAGGGAATATTTCCTCCAGGTGGCGACGGTAGGCCGACAGGGTTGGGAATATCTGGCCTCATGCGAGGGCGAGCCGCGTTTTCTGTGGTGGCCCTCCGCGGAAAAGGCGCTATATGTCGCCCCCTGGCGATCGTCAGATCAGGCCCGGACCCGAGCGGTATGGTTCGAAGTATCGGACACGGGGGATACCGGACAGGGGGGGAGCGCGGACTCGGGGG
>MU158553.1:957-5194 GCA_015711875.1 Candidatus Solincola jinzensis
CCAGCACGGCGGCGAGCGCCGCATCGCCGGGCGCCGCTGCCGCGCACGCTCGCCGGCCGCCCCCCCGCCGCGAGGCGCTTGTGGCCTACGGGGGCGACAAAGGGCTGGAGGACCTGGATTCCCGTGACGGCAGGATCTACCGTTACGCGCGGCTTTCCGCCTCCGGGCCCATCGCCTGGGACGAGGCCGGAGGATGGATATATTACAGCGCCGAGGGCGGCATATACCGCGTCGCGCTTCGCGGAGGTTGAGGCATGAGAGCATTCGGCAGGACCAAGGTAGTCGCCACCCTGGGCCCTTCCGCGCGTGATGTGCCCAAGCTGGAGGAGATGGTGAGAGCGGGCATGGACGTGGCTCGCATAAACGCCTCCCACGCCACGCATGCGGTCATTTCACGGGAAGTCGGTGCTCTTCGCGAGGCCTCGCGCCGCGCCGGCAGGATGGTGGGAGTGATCCTCGACCTCATGGGCCCCAAGCTGCGCGTGGGGGAGCTGCCGGGAGGGGGATTGGACCTTGTGAAGGGACAGGAAGTGGTGCTCAGCGCCGGACTTGAGCCCGGATGCTCGGCATCCTGCGTCCCTGTGGAAGAGGAGGGTTTCACGGCGGCGCTATCGGCGGGAGATGTGGTGCTGCTGGATGACGGGGCCCTGCGCCTGCGGGTGTTGGAGTCATCGCGTGTGGGAGCCCGGTGCAAAGTGGAGGCGGGGGGAAGGCTGCTTTCCCGTAAGGGCATCAGCGCGCCCGGGGTAGATCTCGGTCTGCCTTCCCTTACGGAGAAGGACCTCTCCGACCTCGAGGTGGGGCTCTCCCTGGGCGTAGACTGGGTGGCGCTTTCCTTCGTGGGCTCCGCCGCCGACGTGCGCGCCCTGCGCGATGAGCTGCGCCGCAGGGGATCGACCGTGCCCATAATCGCAAAGATAGAGAGGCGCGCAGCGGTGGAAAGGGTGGAGGAGATCATCGCGGAGGCGGATGCGGTGATGGTGGCCAGGGGAGACCTGGGGGTGGAGATGCCCCTGGAGGAGGTGCCCCTGCTGCAGAAGCGCATCGTGGAAGCGGCTGCCAGCCGCGGCAAGCCGGTGATCATCGCCACCCAGATGCTGCAGAGCATGATCGAGCATCCCTGCCCCACGCGGGCGGAGGTCAGCGACGTGGCCAACGCGGTGCTGGAGGGCGCCGACGCGGTGATGCTCTCTGGGGAGACCGCGGTAGGCGCTTATCCGGTGGAGGCGGTGGCCACCATGCAACGCATCATAAACACCGCCGAGGGCTCCCTCCCCCACGAGCGCTGGCTCGAGGAACGCCGGCGCTGGATAAAAAAGGGAAGGGTGGAGGCGGTGGCCTATGCCGCCTGTGAGCTGTCTTTGCGCCTGGAGGCCAAGGCCATCGTGACCCCCACGGAGTCGGGGTTCACTGCTTTGCAGGTAAGCCGCTTTCGCCCCAGCCAGCCCATCCTGGCCCCTACCCCGCATGAGAAGACAGCTAGGCGCATGGCCCTCTACTGGGGGGTTCTGCCCCGCCTGCAGGGCATGGAGGGGGAGATCAGGAATATGTTCCTCTCCGCGGAGGAGGCCGCTCGCGAGGAGGGGCTGGCGGCGGCCGGGGACACGGTGGTGATAACCGCGGGGCTGAAAAAGGCGGGAGAGGAAGGCTTGCCGACCACCAATACCATCCATTGCCTGGAGATCAAGGGCTGAGTCTGGGCCAGTGGGACGCTTTGGACTGCGGGCGATATAAACCCGGGCGGCGATCATCGCCACCCGCTTCTCCAGGCATGAAGCGCATTAGCAGCCTGCCTTACCTTTTGCCCTGATGGGTTGGACAGCCTGGCCACTCGCAGGCGGAGGCGAAAGCGACGGGGTTGGTTTTGAGCCGCACCGCCACTTGCGATATCATTCTGCCCGGGTAGATGACGGAAGGTCATGATAAGGCCGAAAAATGCATGGACCGAGGTGAAAGGCGCGTTGACCCCGGGGAGGTGGCGATGATCTCAGACGAGGCATACAGAGAACTTGAGGAGGCGCTGGGAGCGGAAAACGTGTCCCGCGAGCCGGCGGTGCTGGAAGGATATGCCTGGCAGCCCTTTCTCAACGACGACCCCGCTCTGTGGATAAAAAGGCCAGTGGCGGCGGCGCTGCCCTCCAGCACCGAGGAAGTGCAGGCCGTGGTGAGGATCTGTAACCGCCATGGCCTCAAGTTCAAAGCCCTTTCCACCGGTTGGGGCGCGGCTTCCGGGCCCACCACTGACGGGGTTGTGCAGATCGACATGCGCCGCATGGACCGCATACTCGAGATCGACGAGCGCAACATGATCGCGGTGGTGGAGCCCTACGTGAGCGGGGCGCAGCTGCAGGCCGAGGCCATGAAGCTGGGCCTTAACACCCACATCATAGGGGCCGGTCCCTCCTGCTCACCGCTGGCCAGCGCCACCTCCATGAGCGGCGTCGGGCACGACTGCATCTACATGGCTTACAGTGCCCGTAACGTGCTGGGGGTGGAATGGGTGCTGCCGGACGGCGAGGTGTTGCGGCTGGGGACCCTTGGTTCCGGGCTGGGCTGGTATAACGGCGACGGGCCGGGACCCTCGCTGCGGGGGATCATGCGCGGCGCCCTGGGAGCCCTTTCCGGTTTGGGGGTGTTTACCAAGTGCGCGGTAAAGCTCTACAACTGGCCCGGTCCGCCGCGCATGGAGACGGAGGGCCTGATACTGGATTCCCGCGTGGAGGCGCCTGACAACATACGTTTCTACATGGCCTTTTTCCCTGGGCCGCGGGAGTTCGCCGACGCCATGTACAAGATCGGGGAGGCGGAGATAGGATATGCCGCGGTGCGCATCGCTCCCGTCGCCTATACCGCCCTGGTCATGCCGCACTCGGGCATGAACATCCTGGAGACCAAAGCCCTGAGATCCATTCTGGCGGACACCCTCGCCTATCCTCTCACCTTCGTCCTAGCGGGGGATAGCCTGGAGGAGACGGATTACCAAGAGGCGGTGCTCAGGCGCATCGTGCTCGACCATGAGGGCTTCATGCTGGAGGTGAGCAAGATGGGCCCCCTGGCCGCCTTTATGCCCCTTAATTTCCTGCGCGTGAGCATAATCCCCCTGGCCTTCCGGCCGGGCGGCATCTTCGGCACCTGTCTCGACGGCAACGAGGCCCTGGACCTGCAGATGAAATGGGTGGACGCCATCGCCGCCGCCAAGCAGGAGTTCTTCGCGCGCGGGGCTTTCATGGAGGACGGGGGCAACAATCCCTACTTCGTTCCCTACGAGAACAACACCTGGGCGCATTGCGAGGTGCTTTACGCCTATTCCGTGGACAGCAAGGAGAGCCTGGATTCACTCAACCCCATGGAGCTCAGCTCGACCATCAACGCCATACGCCTGTGCATGACCCCCCTGTCCGCTTTCATCGCGCCGGTGCGCAAGGCGCTCAGCCCCCTGGCCGGCAACTTCAATCGCTGGCAGTGCATGATATCGCAAGCCTTCGACCCCCGCGAGTCGGCCGACAAGGGCTTTTACACCGAGGAAAGCGAGTTCGCCTGGGAGCGCATCGACCCCGCCAAGAAAAAGGAGCTGGAGGAGCTGGTGGAGAAGTTGCGCTGGACGGAGGACGGACCACCGTCCTGACCGCGGACCCGCCAACGCCCCTTCTCCCACCTGCCCCCGGGTATCCGCGGCGAGCGGGGGGCGGAATCACCGGACGGCGGGCAGCGCGGGCGCAAACGGGCCTGGCGGGCGCCCCGAGGCGTTTCACGGAGCTCGCCCCTTCAACCCGGCAAAGCAAGCGGATTCGATCGTGGGCAAAGGCGTGGCCTCTAACACGTGCGCTTGGGGATTCCTTGCTCCACAATCCCCACGCAAATCCAGGATAAAGATGTAGATAGACCTGTTAATTATTGTTGTATTATAATATGCATGATGAAAAATAATATTCATGTTGCAAGGGGGAAAAGGGAAAAAACTCCTCAGCGGGAGACACGCGGCTGCAGCCGCGCGACGTCGGCGCGTGGGCAGACAGGCGGGGAAAGGAACCATGGCATGCGGGGGGGTGGCATTTATCCGGCGTCGGTTGAAGAATCCCGCCTCACCGCTGAAGCGCGGCGGGGCGAAAGCCTCGCATCCGCGAGAGCGGCCGCCCGGAGAAGGAGACCTTCGCGTGCTGGCTCGCGGGAGAGCACAGGCGTCACGGAAAAGCGAAAACGGAATCTGCGCCCCGCCGAGGAGCCGCAGGTGGCGACG
>JACVJG010000254.1 GCA_015711875.1 Candidatus Solincola jinzensis
CCGCGTTGGCCCCCGCCGCTATACCGCAGGTTCCATAGCCCAGCACCAGCTTGGTCTTGCCGTTGCCGCTCATGCCTCCGCCTCCTCGCTCTCGCCATCCCCCATGTAGCGCTTGAGCACCTTGCGCACGTTAGCGGGCTTGAGCTTGCCATGGGTATCCTCGTCCACGATCATGATAGGTGAGAGGGAGCAGGCGCCGACACACATCACCGACTCCAGGGTGAACTTCCTGTCCTCGGTGGTCTGCCCGTCCTTTATCCCCAGTATGTTCGATATCTCCTCGCTGATGAGCTCGGCCCCCGCGACATGGCAGGCGGTGCCGTGGCAGACGCGTATGAGGTGCTCTCCTATGGGCTCCAGCCGGAACTGGGTGTAGAAGGTGGCCACGCCATACACCTGGCTGAGCTGGTACCCCGCCCCGCGCGCCAGGGCGCGCATGATCTTCTCGTCCAGGTAGCCGTATGCCTCCTGGGCGTCCTGCAAGAGGGGTATCAGCGCCCCTTTTTCGTCGCGGTAGCGCTCCAGTATCTCCTCCAGCGGACCGAGATCGTTCACGTCCGCGAACCGCTGCTTGCACTGACAGGCTTCGTCTTTCATATCAACCCACCTCGCCGACTCCGGGAATCGAAAGCCTCCTGCGTCCGCGTCAAGGAACCATCCTCCCTCCCATAGCTGGCTCCTGTGACCGCTTTCCGTGGCCCAGGCAAGGCGGCAGCGCTCGCCGGATCGCATCGCGATGGGCTCCAGCGCATAGGTCGCTGTTTTAGGCTGGCGAAGCCGTTCATGAAAACGTTCCTCCCAGCCCGGTCCTTCGTCATGCGGAGCGCCGTCTCCTCACCCCTCCTAGTTCATATCTCCGATCTCAGGGGGCCGGCTTACGGCCGACCCCCTTCAGCGCCACTAAAGCTCGAGATAGGAATGGGCGTAGAGGGTCTCCTCCGTGAGTACCCGCCAGGTCTTGAGGAGCTTGAGGGTGAGGGGATCGCTCTCGTCCACGGCCTCGCCGTTGACGATCTTTTCCACGATCTGGTACTCCTCGTTCTTGTTCACCACGCCCATGAGCGCCTCGTCGTTGGGATCCACGATGGCCGCCGTCAAGCCCTTGGCCATGAGCACCGCCAGCAGGGTGCGGTTGAGGAGGCTGCAGAGGGACTCGTCCGGCACGCCGTTGGAGACGTTGGAAAGCCCTACCACCGTTCCCGGCGCCGGGTCGAACTCCGCGAACACGCCCTGCAGCATGTCCATGGCGTCGATAAGGGCGTGGACCTGGTCCTGGGTGACGCTGATGGGAAGGACGATGGGGTCGATGAGCAGTTTCTCCATGGGTATGCCGTACTCCTGGGCGGCCATGATGAGGTTGTACGCAACCTCCACCCTCTCCGAGGCATCGCGGGGCACGTTGCCCTGGTCGTTGAGGACCAGCCCCACCACCCAGGCGTTGTGCTCAACGGCCATGGGCATGAGGGCGGCGATACGCTCCGGCTGGGAGGAGATGGAGTTTATCATCACCTCACGGTCCTTGACCGTCTCCAGGCCCGCCTTCATGGCCTCGATGTTCATGGTGTCCAGGGCCAGGGGGACATCAGTGACCTCCTGCACCGCCTCCACCACGAAACGCATGCGCTCGGGCCCCTGCTTGGTGGCGGGCCCCAGGTTGATGTCCAGCCAGTTCGCCCCGCCCTCGACCTGAAGGAGCGCCATCTCCTGGATGGGCTTCTTGTCGAACTCCTTCATGGCGGCGCCGATCTTCTTCATCATCACGTTGACCTTCTCGCCGATGATCAGCATCTTTTCCTCCTCCTCATCTTGACCTCGCGATCGACCCGTCGATCTTTCCACCTGCTACGTACAAGCGCTATGCAAAAGCTCCCCCGCCCGGTAGGAGCTGCGCACGAAGGGAGCGGAGGCCACCCTCGGAACGCCCGCCGCCTCCGCCTCCCGCGCCAGCTCCGCGAATTCCTGCGGGGACAGGAATCTCTCCACCTTCAACTGCGCTCGCGACGGCCTCAGGTATTGCCCGATGGTAAGCATATCACAGCCCGTTTCCGCCAGGTCGCGGAACAGCTCCCGCAACTGCTCTCTCGTCTCCCCAAGGCCGACCATGACCCCGCTCTTGGTGCTCACCCGCGGCGCCCCGCTCTTGGCCTCCTTGAGCAGGCGCAGCGAACGGCGGTAATCGGCTCCCGGCCTCACCCTCCCGTACAGGGCCTCTACTGTTTCCAGATTGTGGTTGAATACGTCGGGGCCGGACGACAGCACCAGGCGCAGGGCGTCGAGGTCGCCCCGGAAATCCGGCGTGAGCACCTCCACCGTCGCCCCCGGGAGACGTTTCTTCACGGCGGTCACCGCGGCCGCGAAGTGCGCCGCCCCCCCGTCCTCGAGGTCATCCCTGGTCACGCTGGTCATCACCACGTGCTCCAG
This sequence comes from Candidatus Solincola jinzensis, assembly GCA_015711875.1. The sequence continues at coordinate 2,422 of JACVJG010000254.1, forward strand.
GCCCAGGGAAGCGGCCGCCTCCGCCACCCGCTCGGGCTCCCCCTCATCCGGCGCCTCCGGAATCCCCTTGGCCACGCCGCAGAAAGCGCAGTTGCGGGTGCATGTGTCGCCCAGGAGCATAAAGGTGGCGGTGCGGCGCGAGAAGCATTCCATGCGGTTGGGGCACTTGGCGCTCTCGCAAACCGTGTGCAGCTCCAGCCTGCGCAGGAGGGCGTCCACCTCGCGCATCTCCCTCTCCGCCCGGATGGGACGGTGAAGCCAGCGCGGCATGCGCGTGTCGTAATGCCTTTCGCCGCACCCTGGCCGTTCTTTCCCTTTTCTTTCCAATCCCCTGTCCCTTCCGCCTTCCGTCATGCTCCGCGCAACTTGTCCGCCAGCCGCGAGGCGAGCTCGTACGCACGCTCCGCCTGCTCCCGGGAAACCCCTTCCAGCCCGCAGGAGGGGGTGATCATCGCTCTCTGCAGAAGCAGCCCTTCGGGCACGCCGCGCGAGGCCAGCAGCCTCACCCCATCCTCAAAGCGACGGGCCAGGGTATCCACCGTCTCGCCGTCGATGCGGGAATCGTTCACCGCCAGCCCCCAGGCCAGCACGCCTCCCCCTTCCAGGAAGGCAGCCAACTCCGCCGGGTACAGGGCCATGCTCTCCATGTACCCGTAGGCGTCGAAATTCACCACTCCCAACCCGGCGCGGAAAAGCAGGGTCCAATCGGTATTGCCGCAACAGTGCGCTCCCGTGAGGCAGGTGAGGCCCTCGGCGCACATGCGCAGCGCCTCCACCACCCTCTCCGGGCTCACGCTCACCAGCGCAGACCCCACCGAGACCAGGTAGGGCTCGTCGAAGAAGATGAGCACCTCCTCCGCGGCGCCGGTTCCCCTGAGGAAATCCTCCATCCATCGCGCCTTGAGGTTGAGGAGCCTGATCATGGCCTCCGCCAGATCGTCGTTGTACAGAATGGGGCGGTTGTTCTCGTCGAGAACGGTGAGGCCGAAGCTTATGGGCCCGGTGACCTGCCCCTTGAGGATAGGGTATCTCTTCCCCTCCTCTTTGACCCTCTCCGCGAAAGCGTGGAGGCCGGCGGCGTGATCCCTTCCTATCGCCGCCATGGCCAAGTCGCCCTCGAGGTACGCCCTGAAAACCTCCTCGATGCCGGGAAGCAGGTCCTGCGCGGTATCGCAGAAGACTTTGCGCCTCTCTGCATCGATCCTCACTCCGGGCAGCCCCTCGCTGTACTGGGCATACATATTCTCCCGGAAATCGCGGTGGGGAAGCTGCGGCCAGGCTGGCGCTTCCTGCAAGTGCTTGAGGGTTACCTCGCAGGCCTCCTGCGCATCGCTATGCGGCAGGCTGCCTATGGCCGTGGCCATCATGCGCGGCTCCCAGCTCACGACACCAACGTCCTCCCGACTTCACCCCACGCCGCGAACCAACCATCCGGACCGCGGCGACCTGCCATCATCGCCGGCCTCCTTGCCGCGGGGTGGGGTCAGGATGAATCCTGACCCCACTTCCCTTCGTACGTCACCGATATCGGCGCGTATTCGCCCGCGTTACATCTTGGTGATGTCCACCCCGGCCTCTTCCAGGATGCGGGGCACCACGTCCTCTTTCCCGATGGCCATGATGTGCACGCCGTCGCAGAGCTTCTCGTCGATGCACTGGCGGATCTGGCGCGCCATGATCCTGATGCCGGTGTTGAGGGCCTCGCCCTTGGGGGCGTCGGCCATCTCCTTGACCAGGTGGTCGGGGACGAAGACCCCGGGCACGTTGTTGTTCATGTACTTGATGGCGCCCATGGAGGTTAGCAACACCAGGCCGGCGCAGATCTTCACCTTGTCATTGATCTTGCGCGCCCGCTCCATGAAACGCTTGAAGTTGTCCATGTCGTAGACGGCCTGGGTCTGGAACCACTGCGCCCCCGCCTCGATCTTCTTCTCGAACTTGAGCATCTGGGGCTCGAGGGGATCGGCCTCGGGGGTGACTATGGCTCCCTTGTAGAACTTCACGCCGCCCTGCAGCTCGTTGCCGCCCGAGTCCTTGCCCTCCTCCATGTTGCGTATGATCTGCAGGAGCTGCACGCTCTCGCAATCGAACACGCCCTTGGCCTCCTTGTGGTCGCCCACGGGGATGGAGTCGCCGGTGAGGCAGAGCACGCTGCGCACGCCGCGGGTGTAGGCGAAGAGCAGGTCCGCCTCGATGGCCAGGCGGTTGCGGTCGCGACAGGTGACCTGCAGGTTGGGCTCGCCGCCGCGCTCCAGGATGATGAGAGCGGTGCCCAGGGAGGGATAGCGCATCACCGAGGACTGGTTGTCGGTGATGTTCATGGCGTGCACTTTGTCCTTGAGCAGGTCGATGTGGTGGATCATCTCGTCGATGTCCGTGCCCTTGGGGGGTCCGATCTCTCCGGTGACCAGGAACTTGCCCGACTCCAATACCTCCTGGATACTGGGCTTGGCGTGTTTGTCGAACAGCAAGGTCATGCTATTCACCCCCCTCGCCCTTCTTCTCGAAGATCACCCGGCCGGGCTTCATGCTCGCCTGCCAGTTCTTGAGGCCGTAGATGCGCTTGAAGCGGTCGAGCTTTCCCAGTTTCTCAAGCTGGTTGTAGATGAGGGTCCAACCGCAGTCCTTCTCCTTGTCCGTCTCGCACTTGCCCTCGTCGGTGCCTCCGCAGGGCCCGTTGAGGATGCCCTTGTGGCAGCGGGTCACGGGGCAGATGGCCCCGAAGTCCTC
>JACVJG010000255.1 GCA_015711875.1 Candidatus Solincola jinzensis
GGCCATGTGTAAGGCTCCGGGGAGAGCCTTCAGCAATTCATGATGAGGGAATGCGAGATCGTGGCGGCGGGTCTTATGCGCTGACCGATATCTCCAGGTCCCCGTCTTCCTTGAATGCCCAGGAAAGCTCCGATGCATCGTTGCCCGAAGACAGCTCTAAGAGCGCCTGCAGCATGCTCGCTAACATCAGGTGGAGAGACCCGTTTTCGATTATGGCATGCAGACCGTGCCTATCGCTTTCTAGGAGCACCAGGATTCCGAAGCCGCGAAGCGCCAGCACCCCCTTGAGCTGCGGTGGCTCGTTCCAGTGGAGCGAACCATGAATCTCGTTTGATTTAAAGTGGCGACGCTGGCTTTTGACCACGGCGTCACGTATTTCCTCCCCCAACTCCGCCACCAGGTCATCGAACACCGCTTCCAGCGAGTGCGGGTCGGTGAAGACGACCCTCCTTCCCAGGTTCGGATCGGTGACTGTGCCGCCCGCCTCGTCCCACTGGAACCTGGCGACCTCTTGCGGCGTGCCCCATTTCGTGCAGCGAACATATGAAATGTCCCCCGGCTTGATGGGGAAGCGCTTCGGCTGCAGCCTGCTCTGTAGTTCCACAAGGTGCTCGGCCTCGAAGGTGGTTACCCGGTAGGTGTTGCTCGAGGTCTGCTCGTACCTGTTCTGCATATCGCGGAACTCCCACCCCTCCGTCGCCCCAAGGTTGTCGCCCATGTATAGCGGCAGGGAATAGGGGTTATGGATCACGTTCTCCCGGTGCGGGTATTTAACGCCCTTCTCCCACAGGCTTCCCAGGGATATGTTGCCAAACCCTATCGCCCTGCCCATGTTGTTGACCTTTATGTTGAGGGTTTTTAAGAACGCGGTGATCGGCCTGCCTATTGTCCTCCCCAGAAGGTTGTCACCCGTCAGGTGGTCTGTGGCGAAGTGCACCCCCTTCCGAAACCATAATGGGAAGGCCGCTTCCTGAGTCTTCTTGGTCCAGCGCCTTCGGCTCTCGATGATAAGGTGGTCCACGGGCATCCCGATAAGCTCCTCGACTGCCTTGAAGGCCAGGTTGACTGCTTCCGGCTCGTAGATCACCAAGCGAAGGTCCGGGTCGCGTTTTCCGCGGATAACACCGCCGGGCTCCCAACCGTAGTCCTTGCCGATAGCAGATGGCACCCCGCATCCGCCGCACCTCTTCATGCCGCCCATAGGGATCACCTCTTTATTGATGCCGCCTGGTTGATGTTCACATATCTTATCGACATGCGGGATTTTTATTGAATGAAACTGTTCGTAAGTGGCAAAAGATTGGGGTGTAAACCATTTGCCGGCGCAGCCGATATACGGGTGCTCAGAGGCATCGTCCGCACGTTACGGGCGCTGGCTTCCGCGGCTCGCGACGGGTTTGCAGGGCGACCACAGCTCCTAGGCGCTCAGAGAGATATGGAGGGTCCTGTCGGCGGAGAGCTCCCATTCACAGGATGAATTATCCAGATGATATATCAGCTCGAAAAATCCCCTGGCCGTTCCCACCATCAACAGATGCAGGCAGGAGTTCTCGATGGCCAGTTCCACCCCGGACTTGCCGGCCTCGAAATGCGTGAGGTTGCCGAGGCCGCGCAGAGCCAGCTCCCGCTTGAGATCGCCGGCATTGCTGACCTTCCAGCTTGCGATGTCGTAATTCGTCTTTACAAAGGCCCGCTGGGAGTTGATGGTCGCGTTCGGGATTTCTTCGCCCAGTTCCGCCTCCAGGTCGTCGAGGACCGCTTCTATCGACCCGGAGCCGAACATCGCCATCCTTCTCCCGCTCGACTTGTGCTTGATCGTTCCCAGGTCAATATTCCAATGGAAGGCGGAGAGGTCGCGCGGCAGGCCGCAGGTGGGGCAGGCCTCAAAGCTGATGTCACCTGGTTTGAAGCCGTAATCCTTTCTCTGTAGCCGGTCCGCGAGGGCGATGGGATGTTCCCCGGGAGAGAGGGTTATGGTATAGGTTTTCTTCCCAACCCGCTCGTGTTCAATGCGCAGCTCTTCCATATCCCAGGCTTCAGCGCTCCCCAGGGTCTCACCGAGGTAAAGGAGGAGGGAGTAGGGATCGATCACGGTATGGACGTGGTGCGCGTAGCGGTCGTCGAAGTCCCAATCCTCTCTGGGCCTGATATCTCCAAAACCGCAGGCCCTCCCGATCTCGGCCACCCTTAAAAACATGGCCTTCGAGGCCCGGCCCAGCAGTGATCGCGCGTATTTTTTCAAGCGGCTGTCCCCCATCATCCTTTCACTGATGTATTTCATGCTCCTTCTCAAGACCGCGGGATAGCGCGCTTCCACGTATGCCTTTACCTCTCGCCTCCTGCTCTCTATCACGATGTGGTCTATGGGGAGCCCCAGGAGATCCGAGATGCCCTCGAAGAGCGGGTCTATGAACTCGCATTCGCAGAAGACCTGCCTCTCGCGCGGGGGCACTTTCTGCTCAATCGTACCGCCGGTGGTCCACTGTAAGTCCTTTGCCGAGAAAGGGACCCCGCATTCCTTGCATAACCTGATGGCAGACATCCTCTCTCACCTCCACCGTCTCGTCGGGAAGGTTCGCGACCGAATTCTTACAGAATCACTACTACCTAATCGACATCGACCGGCGAAAGGTATAGCACTTCCGCCACTTCTTTATTCTGACCCAATCTGACCCGCTTATAACGGGCTGAGGTGAGAAGAGATGCTGATGTCTTGACAAACAAGCGCAAAAGGCGGAAGAGACACGGTTCGGAGGCCCTGTGGTGAGGCGTATGAGGAACCAGTCCCTGATCGTCCGCCGGGCAGCACTTACGGGAATGGCGCTGCGGGGAATGGAAGAGACTGCCGGATGCTGCGCATGGGCAGGGGAGGATGAAAAGCATACTGCGTCGCCTGGAAGAACGCAAAGGGTTCAGGTCTCGAGCCTTGAGGTACGGTCACCGCCTTTGCTCGGCAACGTCCAGAGCGGACACCCTGGGGCCATGTCTCGAAAGTCGAGATTCCTCGGCGCTCAGGCTGTGTTTTCTTGGCCATGAAGTTGCTCGGCCACCGATGCCGCCCCGAAAATGTCTTTATGATCCTGGTAATCGGCTGGGTAGATGGACTAATCGTTTCCTGAAATTTAAACCGATGAACTGCTATCATGGTATTTAATGGTAGATTAGTCCAGATTCATGATCTGCCCGAAGGTCTCGACAAGTTAATAGGCCCGGCGAGGCCGGGCCGTTGCTAAGCGGGATTCCGCGGCTCAGTCGATGAGCTTGAACATCTTCTTGGGGGCGCCGCAGATGGGGCATTTCTCGGGGGCCTCGCCCTCCACGGTGTTGCCGCACACCTGGCAGACGTAGTAGACGGTCTCCTCGTTGTTGCCCAGGTTGTCCAGGGCCTTCTGGTAGAGGCCGGCGTGGATCTCCTCCACCGCGTTGGCGTTGGCGAAGGAGATATAGGCGGGGTCGTTGCCCTCCGCCTTGGCCTCATCCATCATCCTGGGGTACATGGACTTGAACTCCGCCGTCTCCCCCTCGATGGCCTGCTTGAGGTTCTCGGCCGTGGAGCCGATGCCCCCCATCACCCGCAGGTGGGCGAGGGCATGCACGGTCTCCGCTTCCGCGGCGGCGCGGAACAGCCTGGCCACCTGGGCGTAGCCTTCCTCGTCCGCCTTCTTGGCGAAGGCCAGGTACTTGCGGTTGGCCTGGGATTCCCCGGCGAAGGCCTCCTTAAGGTTGTCCATTGTGCTCACGCTTATACCTCCTGTTCTAGATAACCTTTCCAGCATATTATTCCCACTTGCGCTTAAAGATTATGCCAGGCGACGGAAATAACCGGGCATGATCAAGATCACCGCGGGCGGTCAGTGAAACGATGCCGAAAAGGGCCGTGAAGCGGATCGCTACCAGAAATCGATCTTCCAACCCTTACGCGTCAAGTCGATCCACATCAAGGATTTAAGTCGTTGACAGCGTGAAGCCGATCGCCTGCATGCCCAGGGCCTGCGATGGCTTTCAGCGCCTAAGGCGCGGAGCATTGCCGCCAACCGCATCCGACCCGGATGGTATAGAATTGAACCTGTTGAAACCGTGTCGCCTGCTGGCGCGGCGGCGGAAAAGGGGGTTCAAGGTGGCGAGAAAGAAGAAGACGCTTCCGGATGTGGATACCCTCAGGGCAAGGGCGGAGAGAAAGGTGGTGCGCAAGACGGGATTCCTGTGGCTTGCCTATAACCTGGGCGCCTATGTCTTCGTCAATGCCGTTCTCATCGCCATCTGGGCGCTGAGCGATTCCGAGAGCCCTTGGTTCCTGTGGGTGCTGGCGGTATGGGGGCTTGGCCTGGCTTTCCATATCGCCGGTTACATCATAGGGTTCCGTTATGGGCACTCCAGGGAGAGGATGATCGAGGAACAGGTGGAGAGATATCGCGGGCAGTACGGGGAGCCGGCGCCGCCGGCGCCGCAGCCTGATAACGTTGAGGCCGGTTCCGATCCGGGGGCTTAAGGCCCCGTAGAGGCAGGAGACCGGCATAAGGCACTTCGCTTCCCAAGTGATAGGCAAACGAATGCCGTAACCCGTTGAGCGTTGGACCCCGCATTGTTTAATGTGATCGCCATGGCCGGCGTCGGGCGGGTCAGGGTCATGATGATTCCATCCCTGTCTTTCAGGAGAGGGCTTTCTGGTAGGCCGTAAACGAGGCGAAGCCGGCGATGATCGGCGTTTCACGCCCGGCCTGGTTTCTCAGCTCGAGAAACGTAGCGTGGTCCCTGGGGATTCTTGACGCCGCGAAAAGGTCGTCCGCAAGCTTCCCTTGGCTGCCAAGAGACTTGTGCGGAACCCGAAGGAGGCGAAAGCGAACGGGACCTGAACCGCGAGGCGGGATAATGAGAAGAAGTGGTCTTAGGGGGTTTCAACTGATTCTAACGGCAATCCCCCTGGTATCAGTCCGCGCTGCGGAATCATGGGTCATGTCGATTATTCTGCTGAAATCTCCTTTAGGTTACTTCCCCTCCAGTTCTCATCCACGTGATCGGTGATCCCGTAGGAGATGCGGTTGGCTGGTCCAGCATTGAGAAGAGATGTTTTTACGGGTTTTCAACTGCGCGGCCGGGATGACCAGGACCGTTTTCCCGGTATTGTCTTTCCGGGCTCTCTATGGTTAAA
>JACVJG010000256.1 GCA_015711875.1 Candidatus Solincola jinzensis
GGCGGAGGCGAGCGGGGCCACGCCCCTGCTACACCAGGATCTGGAAAATGTTCTACTGGAGGCGGACGTGGTGATCAACACCTCGCCCGTTCCCACGCGTACGCTGGGCGAGGGCGACCTGGAGGAGATCATGAGGGCGCGCGCTTTTCGTCCCCTTATCATCGTGGACATCGCCGTGCCGCGGGGCTTCCCGGAGGAGAGCGAGGGGATAGAGGGGGTCACCCTGAAGAACCTGCTCCATCTGGGCAGAGTAAACGGCCATGACCCGGGAGGCGGGGTCGCCCTGGAGGAAATGGTGGAAAGGGAAACGAGGTCCATCGCGCGGTGGCTGGGGGAGAGGAACGCCTCCCCCATCATAACGCGCCTGCGCAGGGAGGCGGAGGACATGGCGCGCGAGGTGACACGGGAGATCGCAGCGTCCCTGGGCCTCGAGGACGGGGAGAGGGATTATATGGAGAAGAGGATAGACCTCCTGGTAAGGCGGATACTCCATGGGCATATCCTGCTGGCGAGGAGCGGTCCCGAAAGAGAATGGTAGCTCCGGGAGCGGCACGGGTTCGAGGTGCGGTGGGAGATGCAAAGGATTCTGAGGATTGGGACCAGGAGCAGCCCTTTGGCCATGCGCCAGACGGAGATAGTCCTGGAGAAGCTGCTCCAAGTGCAAGCCGGACGTCACTTCCAGGTGGTGCCGGTGAGGATATCGAGGGAGGCATGGGCGGAGGGGGTCGCCGGCGATCGCAAGGAGTCCTTCGTGAGAGACCTCAGGCGCCTTCTCGCCGAGGGGGGGATCGACATGGCGGTGCACAGCCTTAAAGACGTCCCCATCATGTCGCAGCCCCGGCTCTGCGTCGCCGCCTATCCGGCCGCGGAAGACCCGCGCGACGCTTTCGTTTCCATTCTCTACCAGAGGCTCGCCGCGGTGCCGTCGGGGAGGAGGATCGGAACCTCCAGCCCGCGGCGGGTCATGCAGTTGGCTCTTTGCCGTCCCGACCTGCGGGTCTTGCCCTTGTCCGGGAACGTGGACACGCGGTTGATGAAATTGAGAAGAGGGGAATACGACGGGCTCATCCTGGCGGCGGCCGGGCTCAAGCGACTCGGCCTCGAGGGAGCGGTGAAGGAGATACTCCCTCCGGAGCGTTTCGTCCCCTCGCCAGGGCAGGGAGTGATCGCGGTGGAGGCGAGGGCCGCGGACCGGGAGGTCATCGGGATGCTGGAGGAGATAGACGACCCCCGGGCCCGCATGCGGGCCCTGGCCGAGAGGTCTTTCTGCGCGGAGATAGGAGCGGACTGCGGCACCGCCACGGGGGTGGTGGCCAGGGCGGAGGGGCAGACCGTGGAGATCGTGGCATTCCATTCCTTCGGGGAGCGGAGAGAGGCTCTGTTGGAGCGGTTGACGGGCCCCCTGGAGGAGGCGGAAGAGCTGGGAAGGGAACTGGCGCGCAGGATGCTGTCTTCAGCGCGCGGGCAGGGCGTGGGAGGAGGAGAAGAGGACGGTGATGCGCGATGACCGTGGGGGTGAGGAGACCGGCGACGGTCTACCTGGTGGGAGCGGGCCCCGGCGACCCCGCGCTCATCACCCTCAAGGGCGCCGGGTTGCTGAGGGAGGCCGACGTGGTGGTCTACGACCGCCTCATCCCGGAGGAGCTGCTGGGGCTGGCGAGGGAACGAGCCGAGCTGGTGCCCGTGGGCAAGGCTCCGGGCCGGCCAGGGTTTTCGCAGGAGGAGATAAACGCGCTGCTTTACCGGGAGGCGTCCTCCGGCCGCATGGTGGTGAGGCTGAAGGGCGGAGACCCGCTGCTGTTCGGCCGGGGCGGGGAGGAGGCCGAATACCTCGCGCAACGCGGCGTGCGCGTGGAGATCGTCCCCGGCATCACCTCCGCCATCGCCGCGCCCGCCTATGCCGGCATCCCGGTTACCCACAGGGGGGTCAGCCGTTCCGTGGCCATCGCCACCGGCCATACCCTCGACGACGAGGATGCCGTGGACTGGGGGGGCGTAGCGCGTGCCTGCGATACGGTGATCGTCCTCATGGGAAGGGGCAACCTGGGGTGCATCGTGGAGCGCATGATGGAGAGTGGGATGGAAGCCGCAACGCCCGCCGCCGCCGTATATTGCGGCACCACCTGGGCTCAGAGAACCGTGGTCTCCTCCCTGGGCACGCTGGAGAGGGCGGTCGCGGAGGCGGGACTGGAGGCGCCCCTGGTGGTGGTGGTGGGGGAGGTGACGGCCATGAGGGAAAAGATCCTCTGGTGGGAGAGAAGCCCCCTGTTCGGCAAAAGGGTTCTGCTGCTGCGAGCCAGGGGGCAGGAGGTCACTCTGTCCGCGAGGCTCGCCTCCCTGGGGGCGAAGGTGATACACGTTCCCGCCCTGGAGATACGCGGCAGAGAGGCGGATCCCGCCGCGGAGCGCGCTTTGCGGAGGATCGCGGAATGCGACTGGGTTGTTTTCACCAGCCCCAACGCGGTGTCCTTCCTCTTCGCGATGATGCGCGAAAAGGGGATGGATTCGCGACGCTTCGCCGCCGCCCGCATCGCGGCCCTGGGGCCCGGCACGGGTAACGCCCTCGAAGCGCGCGGGCTTGTTCCCGACCTGGTGCCCTCCACCCACTCCGTCGAGGGCTTGATGCGTGAGCTGGAGGAGATGGAGCTTTCCGGCTTGCGGTTCCTGCTCGTGAGGTCCGCCCTCGCTCCCCCCGACCTGCGCTTTTTTCTGCGGCGCCGTGGAGCGCGGGTTAACGAGATACATCCCTACCAGGTGGAGATAGCGAGGGAGATGGACGAGGGCCTGATGCGGCGTTTCGAGCGTCGCGAGATAGACATGGTTCTTTTGACCAGCCCCTCCACGGTGTTCGGCTTGCTGGCGCTGGTCGGTGGGGACGCGCGCGTGACGGCGGGCGCCGCCGTGGGCTGCATCGGCCCGACCACCGCGGACGCGGCCGCGGAGGCGGGATTGAACGTGGACTTCACCGCCGAGAAACATTGCGAGGAGGGCTTGATAGAGGCGGTGCTGCGATTTGCGGAGGTGAGAAGCGGTGGCTGAGTACCCGCGATGCAGGCTGAGGAGGATCAGGCAATCCGGGACCCTGCGGGAGATGCTGGCCGAGACCCGGCTCAGCGTCTCCGACCTGGTACAGCCCCTGTTCATCATACCGGGAGCGGGTAGAAGGGAGACGGTGGACGGCCTTCCGGGCATGGTGCGCCTGACCGCGGACGAATTGCCGGCCGAGATGGAAACGTTGCTGTCCCGAGGGGTGAAGTCGGTGCTTCTTTTCGGCCTTCCCGGTAGCAAGAGCCCTGACGGACTAAGCGCCTGTTCACAGGAAAACCCCCTTTTCCGGGCGGCGGAGACCATCAAGGGAAGATACCCCCAGGCGCTCGTGGCCGCGGATGTCTGCCTCTGCTCCCACACCGAAAGCGGGCATTGCGGGGTTCACGACGGAAGCGAGGTATTGAACGATCCCAGCCTGGATATCCTTGCCAGGCTCGCGGTGGCCGCCGCGGATTCCGGTTGCGACGCCGTCGCCCCCTCGGCCATGATGGACGGCATGGTGGGCGCCATAAGGTCCGCCCTGGACGAAAACGGGTTTCAGCGCACACTCATCATATCCTATTCCGCCAAGTTCGCCTCCAGCCTTTACGGCCCCTTCCGCGACGCCGCCGACAGCGAGCCGCTGCAGGGGGGGCGCGATACTTACCAGCTAGCGGTGGCCAACCTCAGGGAGGCGCTGCGGGAGCTGAAGGCGGACGAGGAGGAGGGCGCGGATATCCTCATGGTCAAGCCGGCACTCCCGTATCTCGACGTGCTGGCGGCCGCCCGCCAGGTGACCTGGCTGCCCCTGGCGGCCTACTGCGTGAGCGGCGAGTACGCCATGATCAAGTCCGCGGCCCGCTCCGGCTGGCTGGATGAAAAGGCGGCGGTGGCGGAGACCCTGACCTCCGTCAAGAGGGCCGGGGCCTCGCTGATCATCACCTATCACGCCGGGGAGGCGGCAGCATGGCTGGGGGGGGAATGAGCAGCCGGCAGGGGGCACCGCGCCGTAGCGGCATGGACGGCGGAACGCCGGAGGGGCGGGAGAGTGGCCTCGTCTACGCCAGGGCAAGCCGCCGCATGCCGGGAGGGGTCAACAGCCCGGTCAGGTCGTTTCGGGCCGTCGGCGGGACTCCCGTGGCGGTGCGGGAGGGGCGCGGGTGTCGCCTGGTGGACGCCGAGGGGAGAGAGTACGTGGACCTGGTGATGGGATGGGGGTCCCTGATACTCGGCCACTCCCACCCCGGTGTGCGGGAGGCGCTCGATAAGGCGCTGTCGCGGGGCTGGAATTTCGGGGCGCTCACCGCGGACGAATGCGAGCTGGCCGAGTTCCTGTGCGAGGCGGTCCCGGGGATGGAGATGGTCCGCCTGGTCAACTCGGGGACCGAGGCGGCCATTTCCGCGGTGCGCCTGGCTCGCGCGCATACGGGCAGAGACAAGGTGGTGAAATGCGATGAGTGCTACCACGGGCACTCCGACGGCCTCCTGGCGGAGCGCGTGACGGACGACTTCACCTCACGGCCTTCCAGCCTGGGTGTCCCCGCGTCATACGCCGGGGAAACCCTGTGCGTCCCCTACAACGACATCGACGCCCTGGGAAGGGCTTTCCAGATGCACGGAGAGGGCATCGCCGCCGTCATCCTGGAGCCGGTGGCGGGCAACAAGGGCGTGATCGTGCCGGAGGAGGGCTTCCTGGCAGGGGCGAGGGAGATCTGCGATCGCTGGGGTTCCCTCCTCGTCTTTGACGAGGTGATCACGGGATTCCGCTTCGCCCTCGGGATGTGCGGGGAGCTTCTTGGGATAAGGCCGGACATCATATGCATGGGAAAGATAATCGGCGGGGGGCTGCCCGTAGGCGCATACGGCGCCACGAGGGAGATCATGGAGAAGGTGGCGCCCTTGGGCGGCATGTACCAGGCCGGCACCTTTTCCGGCAACCTGGCCTCGGTGACCGCCGGGCTCGCGACCCTGCGCGCCCTGGAGGCGGAGAACCCTTACCCGCGTCTTGAGAGCCTGGGCGCGATGCTGCAGGAAGGCCTGGAGAAAGCGGCGGCTGCGGAGGGCATTAGCCTCGCGGCGGAGCGCTTCGGCTCCATGGTC